>CAYNMQ010000049.1:0-11022 GCA_964398245.1 uncultured Spirochaetales bacterium
GACTCCGATTCGGACGGCGACGGAATATCCGATAACTTAGAGTGACCCAGTCTACCGTGTGCCGACACCGACGAGGATGGCACGCCCGACTACCTCGACGAGGACAGCGATGGCGACGGCATCCCCGATCTCGTCGAAGGAAAAGGAGACCGTGACGGCGACGGGACGCCCGACTACCGCGATACCGACAGCGATAACGATGGCATTGGCGATGCGGTCGAGTGTTCGGCTCAGCCGTGTGCCGACAGCGACGGCGACGGAACTCCCGACTACCTCGACACCGATTCGGACAGCGACGGCCTCTCCGACGCGCAGGAGACCGAACTTGGTACCGACCCGACCAAAGAGGACTCCGACGGCGACGGGGTGAGCGATCTTGCCGAGGTCTCCTACGGCTCCGATCCGACCGACAATACGAGCACGATACCGCCCGACGATTTCTATGTGGTCCTGCCCTATGCGCCCGGAGACGAGGCGCTCCGGGAACTCGACTTCAGCACCGCGATCCAGAAGGCCGACATCCTCTTTTTGCTCGACCTTTCCGGCTCGATGAGTGGCGAGATGAACAATATCAAGAGTAACCTCGCCAATGTGATCATTCCCGGCATCGCCGCGGCGATCCCCGATGCGGCCATTGGTCTTGCCACATTCGATGACTGGCGCGGCATCAACAACGATCCGGCGCATCCGTCGTTCGACGATCACATCTATACGCTCATGCAAACGCCAACGACCGATACGGTGACGATCACGGGAGTCGTCTCGGAGCTTTCTTACCTATCCAACGGCGGACAGGAGCCGCAGATTGAGGCGCTCTATCAGGCGGCGACGGGCGAAGGTTTCTCGGGCAAATTCGATTACAAGTATGTGAGCGCTCCCTATCATTGGGCGGCGACCTTCTATCCGCAGATGCCGGCGAAGAACTGCTCTGGCGCAGCGGGCGACATCGGTGGCGCCTGTTTCCGCGAGCAGGCGATGCCGATCTTCATCATGATGACCGACGAGGCCTTCACTGCGGCGGTCACCAACCCGAACTACTTCGTGTGGGACGCGACGCCGCCCTATCAACTGCCGCATACCCGCGACGAGGCGATCGCGGCGATGAACGCGATACAGGCGAAGTTCATCGGCATCAGTTCGTTCGAGCCGCTCGGCTGGAACTACGATCCGGAGGCCGATCTCACCGCTGTATGTCTGGGGACTGGCTCGACCGACGAGAACGACGCGCCCTTCTTCTACGAGATCGGCGCCGATGGCTCGCAGATGTCGCTCCAGATCGTGAACGCCATCGCGGAACTCACCCAGAAGGTGCGCATCGATGTGACCACCGAGCGCCTCTCGCTTCCCAACCCGCAGAATGTGGATGTCACCCAGTTCATCAAGGCGGTGAACCCGCTCTCGTCAACGCCGGCGAACGGGTACGACAGCAAGGACGACGCGGTCTTCTACGGCGTGAGGCCGGGCATCACCGTGACCTTCGCGGTGCGCTTCGAGAACGACTTCTACGAGCCGACGGGACCTGAGGCGACCCTCTTCCGCGCCCAGATAACGGTCCTCGGCGACGGCGCGCTTCTCGATACCCGTGAGGTGCTCATCATCGTGCCCGGAAAAATAGAGAACAGCGGGGGACCGCAGTAGGGTCCAATTTCTTTACAAGCGTGTTTCCTGAAGATACAGTGTTCGTTGTGTGAAGCGTAAGGAGAGTCTCCATGACCCTCGATCTCACGGCCCTTGAAAACGCCCTTTCGCGCATGCGGGAGGCGCTCGCCATGCTCGATGTGCCGGAGACGGCGAACAATCCCACCCTGCGGAGACTCATCCGCACCGCCTGCGTCAAAACCTTCGAGTACACCTACGAACTGTCATGGAAGATGATGAAACGGTATCTCGAAATGACGACGGAAAGCCCCGACGAGGTCGACCAGTTCAGTTACCGGGAACTCATACGCAAAGCGGCGGAGCGCGATCTCATCGACAACGCGGAGCGGTGGTTCTCCTACCGCGAAGAGCGCAATATCACCTCGCACACCTACGATGAGGTAAAGGCCGACGAGGTCATCGCGGCGGCACGAAAGCTGGTCGGTGACGCCGAACGACTGCTCTCGGAGTTGAAGAAACGGGGCGGAGCCTCACGGTGACGAACGCGTCGAACATCGCACTCTCTCCTGAGCATCTCGCACTGGTTCGGAAGATTCTTTCCGAACATATCCCGGGGCGCGAAGTGCGCCTGTTCGGTTCGCGGGCGCGAAAGACCACCAAACGGTACGCCGATATTGACCTTTGCATCATGGGCGACGAACCGGTAGAACATGCTGTTTTTCTGAAACTGGTAGCCGCGTTTCGAGAATCGGATCTTCCGTTTCGGGTCGATGTGGTCGAGTGGCGTACCCTCAATGAACCATTGCGTCGCGCGGTGATCGAACGGTCGGAACCGATTACCTGAGATTCAATTTCCGCCGAGCGCGGCGACCGCCGTGGCGACGAGTTTCGCGAGCGCCTTTTCGGCGTCCTTGTAGGAACGGTTCAGCGCTTCGCTTTCGCTGATGGCGCTCGTCCGCTGATTCTCGGTCTTGGTGACGAGCGGCTTGCCCGCCTTGTCGGTGATGGTGAGGGTGAGCGTCCAGCGAAGGTTGTAGTACTTGTTCTGGAGTTCGGTCTTTTCAGGGACAAACGAAACGGTCACCCGCAATGCCCCGTCCTTCTCGACGATCTCCGAGAGCCCCTGCTTCTTGAACGCGCCATCGGCCGCCGCCTTGAGGCGGCTCTCCTTATCTCCCTCGACCGCGAGCGACACGGTGAGTTTGCGCACCTGCTCCTCGAAGAGGGTGATGACCTCGCTCACCGGCCGCGTCTTGAGCGTTGCGAAGGTCGGCGGGTGGATGATGCGGAGCGCCCGCTTGAAGACCTCGGCCTCCTGCGCCTTGACGACCGCCTTCTTGAGCCGCGCGAAGGCCTTGACCGGCTCGTTCTCACCCTTCGCCTTGGCGATCTCCTGTTCCGCTTCGCCCATGAGACCCTGTATCTTCTCGACATAGAGCGGCGCGGTCTTGCGACGGTCGAGGTAGGCGGCGACATAGATGCGCCCCGACTTATCGGTGCAGTGTTCGCCGAACTGGACATTGATGAGTTGCTGTTCGGTGCGGATGTTCGCCGCGTCGCGCACAAACGAGAGCGTCTCTTCCTTGCCATTGCGGATGGTCGAGGACTCGGCCATCGTGAGGTCACCCTTCACCTTTGCCTCGAAGATGTAGGAGAGCGCCGTCATCGCGCGGGACTGTGCCGCCGAGAGGGTATCACCGTCGCCGATGGCGGCAAGGTAGTCGTTTTCGGGATAGAGTGTCTTGGGATCGCTCATACCCTTCGCACATTCGGCGGCGGAAAGGGTGGCACACACCATCAAGAGAAGAACACACGACATCGTTTTCATCGCTGAACCCCCGGGTAAAATGCCTCGACGATGCCGAGGCTGTTCGGTTGTACCGTTATCTTCTTCGTTTCGCGGAACACCTCGTAGGAACCGCGATAGTAGGTGAGGGTGACCTCATGTTCACCCGGTTCGACCACGAGTTCTCCAGCATAGGCCTCGCCGGGGAAGAAATAGGACATGCGCAGATCAGCCTTCTCGGTCGCGCTCGCCAGCGTGCTCGTGCCGAAGCGGGTGAGCGCACCGACGAGGCCGCCGCCGGCTCTGGCGGCTGCTTCGGAAGCGGCGATCGCCGCCGCGAACTTCATGCCGGCGCGGATGAGTGTTTTGGTGTAAGCGCCGGCAACCTTGCGGGCGAAGGTCACCTCGGCGACGCGCGAGATGTTCTCTATCGGGAAAAGTTCGAGTTCCTGCGTGCCATCAACCACCACGCGGATCCGATCGGCGACCGGTCGTTTGTGGCGTATCTCAGGCAGTTCCACGGTGAAGTTGTAGCCCGGCGGCATCATCGGAATGGGGATGAGTATGTCGGGGTAGTGGAACAGGGCGCGGACCTCCGAAACGGCACCATCTTTCTTGTCGTCCACGCGCGAACTGATGCTGATGAAGCCGGCGATCGTGTTGACATTTATCTGGCGCGCCACCTTCTCGGGGCCGAGCCCGTTGAAGGCGACGACGCTCACCACCGCGCGCCCGTTGGGGATCTCGGTTGGAAGCGCTCCGTCGTCTATCTCGATCGCCTGTTCGGGATCGGCGAGACGCAGGTAGATATCGCGCTGTTTTCGAATGGCCGACGCTATCTTTTTGCGGTCTATCTCGGCCTCGTCCCACTCGCGGTCCATGCGATAGACCTGCATGCTCAGGTAGTGGGCAAGGGCGCTCGAGCGGAACACCGGCGGCGCCTTGGCGCGGACATCCTCCTCCTCGATGGGGTACTTGTCTTCGAGTTTATTGAGTTTCACATGCACCTTGCGCACCTCGACGCCCGCCGCTTCCGTTTGTCCCAACGCAAGGTAGTTGAGCGCCTTGAAGACATTGGTGTAGATATCCTCGTAGTCCTCGCCGGCGTATTCCTTGGTGTTGTCGTTGAGAACAAAACTGCCTATGCCGCGCGAAATGCTCTCGGTATAGAGTTCTTCAATCGCCTCTTCGGCTTTGGTAAGGTATTCGTTACTCTTTTCGTATTCACCGGCATAGTGAAGGAGCATCCCGAGGTCGAGGTAGTACCAGACGCGATTCTTCTCGCCGTAGTCCTTCTCCTTTGCCGCCGCTATCTGTTCGAGGGCCCCGTAGTAGTCTCGTCGGGCGAGTTTCTCATCAATGCCCTTGTATTGCCCTTTGGCAGTCGTACAGGCGCCGAAGAGGAGCGTGGTGCAGAGAATGAGGCAAAGTGCAGTGTGGCGCATCACCTTACCACTTGTGCTTCGCCTGCTCGATGACCTTCTTTATCTTCTTGGAGCCGATCCAGACCTTTTCGTTCGACTCGATGTTGATGAGTTCGAGGTCAACCTGATAGAAGACGACCTTCTGGCCTTCGACCGCGTCGGTGACCGAACTGATGACCCCTTGGAGCATGAAGTCGGCGCCAGTCTCCTGTGCGAGCCGCTTGGCGGTGTCCTCGCTCGCGTTCGACTGTTGGTCCTCCTTCTCGGCGCGCAGTTCGTCGCGCTGGTCCTTGCTGGCCACGAACTTCACGCGGCCGCTGTTGATGAGTTCCCGTTCGAGGTCCTTGATGAAGACATCGGTCGCGATGTGCTCTGAACTCTTGTTGCGGATACGACCAACGATGACGACCGGCTTGGCGCCTTCATGGGCGTTCTGGAATTCGTCTATCCACGGGCGGGTGGTGATGTCGCGGATCATCTCCTCGGCGACGAGCCGCGAATCGGTGTCGTTCCAGCGCCCCGAGAGATCTATCTGCTCGTCGGCGGCGGTGCGGGTGACCTTCCGGTTTTGCGACGCACAGGAAACGGCGGCGATCGCCGCGATAAGCACCATGAGATACAAGACCTTTCGCATGATTTTTTCCTCCATGTTCGTTGTTATGTGTTCGTTACTTTACCATGCAAGGACACCCTACCAAAATCGGTCGAAAAAGGCAAATTCCGTTTGCCGGCGCTTGTCTTTCCAATGCGTTGTCATATACTGAAGCACTATAGTAAGGAGGTAGGCGTGTCGCATCCGCTCGGGATTTTGCTTTGGGTTGCTTTCTTTCTCTTTGCCGGTTGTCTGCCGACCTCGGTGGCGGGTCCCGATGTTCCCGAAACGCCCGACGACGGGACGGTGGTGGTCGAGAAGGAAAAGGAACTTCCCGATGAGAGCGTGGCGGTGGACGATGAGACAGGCGAGACCGAAAGCGAAACCGACGATGCGTCGCCCGATGAGCCGACCGATGATACGCCGGACGCGGAAGTTCCCGACCTCGATCTGCCGCCGATTGAAGTGCTCTTCGATGCGGCGATCCGTCCGGCGGTGCTTGCCGAACTGGGAAAGGCGCAGAAGGAGGTGCTTTTCACGACCTTCACCTTCAGCGACGGCGAGGTGCTCACGCGCCTCAATGTGCTGGCAAGTCAGGGGGTTGATGTTCGCGGTGTCGTCGGCGCCTCGATCGAAGCAGGTACTCCGCTCTTTCCCGTGCGTTCCTATGCCGACGAGGGAAACGGCATCATGCATGAGAAGTTTTTCCTCATTGACGGTGTAACCGCACTCATCTCATCGGGGAACATCGCCTACCAGAACATCCGCAACAATCTGCTCATCGTGCGTAATGACCCGACGCTCGTTTCGGCACTCGAGATCGAATTCGCTCAACTGGAGCAGGGGACCCGCGGCGCGGCGAAGACGGGCGTCTGTCCGCCCCCTGAAGGGTGCGCGGTACGCGACGGTAACCTCTTCTTCTCGCCCGGCGCGTGCGACAGGGTCTCATCGCTCATCGAGAGCATTCCGGCGGGAACGATCGCTTATCTCCTCATGTATGGCATCACCGAAAATGCGCCGATGTATGACGCCTTGATGGCTCTCCCGGGGCGCGGCGTCACCCTCAAAGTACTGCTTGACGACTGGGTAGGCGAGGGAGGAACAATCGCCAACGAGCCGGTGTTCGAAGATCTTGCCACGGCGGGAGCGACCGTTTCCTACTATGGCGGCGATATGGTCTTTCACCACAAGATATTCTTGACTCCCACCTTTGTTCTCTCCGGCTCTATGAACTGGACCTACGCCGGATGCCTGCTGAATGACGAGGTACTTTTTCTGTCGAGCACCGCAGTTCTCGGAGCGTTCGGGCTGTATGCCGAAGAGGTGCTTCCGTGAGACTGCTTTTCGTAGCATGTCTCCTTGTGCCGATGAGTCTTTTTGCACAGGTCAAGACCGGTCTCGATGTGCTCGTTTCCCGCGGATTCGACCTCATTGCCGGAAAGAAGGTCGTTCTCGTCGTCAACCACACCGCCCGCGACCGTCAGGGTCGTCACCTCGTTGATCTCTTGCTTGACGGTAAGAAGGCGACGATCGTGCGGTTATTCACGCCGGAACACGGGTTTTCCGGCGATCGCGAAGGGGAGGTCTCTAATTCGGTCTATCGCGGCATTCCGGTGGTCTCGCTCTATGGTGCGGAAAAAAAGCCGAAGCCCGAACTTCTTGCCGATGCCGACCTCATACTTTTCGACCTACAAGATGCCGGTGCGCGCTACTACACCTATCCGGCGACGCTCGCCTATGCGCTCGAAGCGGCAAAGAAGGCGGAGAGGAAGCTCATTGTCCTCGACCGCCCCAACCCGACGGGCGGCGTGGTTGTTTCCGGGTTCGTGCCGACCGCTGATCTAACCGGAAAGTTCACGAGTCTCTACCCGATACCGACCCGCCACGGAATGACCATCGGAGAACTTGCGCGGCTCTTCAATGAGCACTTCGGGATCGGCGCGACGCTCGAAGTCGTAAAAATGGAAGGGTGGAAGCGGGACATGCTCTGGAGCGATACCGGTCTTCCGTGGCTACCGCCGTCACCGAACCTCAGGACGCCCGAAGCGGCGATCGTGTATGCCGAGATGGGGTGGATCGAGACGACCAACCTCTCGGTCGGACGCGGCACCGATACGCCTTTCTTCCTTTACGGCGCGCCGTTCATCGACGGAGCGAAATGGGCCGCCGCGCTGAAAAAGGAACTTCCTTCCGGGGTGTCCGCCGCGCCCGCGACCTTCACGCCGACCGACAGACTCCACCGTCACTTCGGGAAGGAGTGCGGCGGGATACGGCTAACGGTGAAGGACCTTCGCGCCGACCTCTTCCGCGCGGGTCTCGCGATGATGCGGATCCTCTTTGCCCTCTTCCCCGAGTTCGATCCCACCACCGACTTCGCCCTCAGCATGGGAAAGGAGGGTGTCGACAAGCGGCTCAGGAAAGGCGAGACGGTGAAAAGGATCCTCGCCGAGGCGAAGGCCGACTGCGAGAAGTTCAAAGAAACGCGGAAGCAATATCTGCTCTACTGAAAACCCTCACCCGGCCTGCGGCCACCCTCTCCCCGGATGGGGCGAGGGTCGCGCGGTCATACTCGTTTCAGCACCGTGCTGCCCCATGAGAGGCCGATGCCGAAGCCGCTGATGAAGAAGTTCCGGTAACGGGTATCGTGCAGTTCCTTCTCAAGGATGAGAGGGATGGAACTTGACACGGTGTTGCCGTAATCGCGGCAGTCCCACGGCGTCTTCTCGGCGGGGATGCCGAGGTTCTCGCTTAGGATGCGGTGCATGAAGCGGCTCGCCTGATGGAGTATCCACCGGTCTATCTCTTCTTTCTTGAGGCCGTTCTTTTCGAGCGTCCAGCTGACATTCTCGGGGATATACTTCGCGACGAACTTGACGACCGCCGTGCCGTTCATATAGAGCCAGTTGTCCACCAACTTGATGTCGCGCCATTTCTCGCTCAGGTTGCCGAAGACATACTTTCCCGGCACGAGGACCGGGTCATCGGTGATGTAGGTGGCGGTGGCGGCGTCGCCGAAGAGGAGCGAGGTGTTCTTGTCCTCGGGGTTGACGCACTTGGTGTAGGGGTCGGCGGTGATGAGCAGTCCGCGCTTCATCCCGGCCTCCTTCATGAAGCCGGTGATCGCCGCAAGGCCGTAAAGGTACCCGGAACAGCCGAGCGGAATGTCGAACGAGGCGCAGGTGTAGGGGAGGCCGATCTTCTCGTGGAGGATCGTGCCGGCGTGTGGCATCCGTTCATCGGGGTTCTGCGTGACGAGCACAAGCGCCTCGATCTTCGAACGGTCGATGTCTATCTTCGAGGCGAGGTGCCGGAAGGCCTTGAGCCCCATGTCGGTCGCGTCGTCGCCCGCGTCGCGGAAGGCATGACGGTCGACCCCGATCTTGTCATGGAGGAAAGCGTCGTCAATGCCCCACTTCTCTTTCTTGTCGTGATTCGGCTCACGCCCTGCCGGGATATAGACGCCGATCTCTTTGATGCCGAGCATGGTTATCCCTCTTTTCTAGACCTCAGTGTTCAAAAAGAGCTCCCGTGCGACTCACCGTATCGAGAGGAACCGGTTTGTCAAGAACATTCATCGTCCGCAAACGGTTATCTCACAAAAACGGCGTTCGGCGTGCGTTTCCGCACACTTTTCGCCCGACGAGTCGTTCGTATCATTGACTGCGCAGGAGCGGGGAGTAGTCTTTCGGAGAAGAGGAATGGGGCTGAAAGTGCCGGCGGTCACGGTCATAGATTTCGAGACGACCGGTCTCGATGTCAACAAGGCGCATCGTATCGTCGAGATCGGCGCGCTCAAATGGCGCGACCACGAACTCATCGGCGTCTATGACGCGCTCATCAACCCGGAGCGCGACATACCGGCGGAAGTGACCCGCGTTCACGGCATCACCGACGGCATGGTGGCGCACGCGGCGGCGGTCGCCACCGTCGCTCCCGAATTGATATCTTTCATCGGCGACGATCTCGTCGTCATGCACAATGTCTCGTTCGACAGCGGTTTTCTCGAGCGGGCGCTCGACGAGGCGGGCATCCCGCACGCGTTCGCCTATTACGACACGCTGCGCGCCGCGCGGAAACGCTATCCGACGGCGCCGAACTACCGGCTCTCGACGCTCAAGAACCTTCTCAACCTCGCGCCGTTCGGCATCATGCACCGGGCGCTCTCCGATGCCTTCGTGACGCTCCAACTTTACCTCAAACTCGAGAATCTCTGGGCGGTCGATACGAAGAACCGCCTCGAACGGCAACTCGAAGAACTGCTTCGCAAACGGCCGCCGGAGGCGCGGTTTTTTGTGCGGGAACGCTAGAATCCGTTCTGTATCTGACCGCGGATCGCAGTGCCTTCGGTGAAAACGAACAGTCGTGTGGGCTGAGAGTTGCTCAGTGAGAACGGTACGGTTGCCGTGCGGTTGACGCCATCGAAGGTGACACCAGCGAGGTCATAGATCGCGCCGTCGCGCACCTCGAAGTAATCGTCGAGACCGAGATCGGGCGCCACCGGGAAGGTAAGAGCGGCGTTGATCGTTGAAAAGACCCAGTGCGGGTCGGAGACCTGACAGGTCGCCTCGCTGATGGTGTTGTCGGTCTTTATCGCGACGATGACAAGTGCAAGCGCTTTTTCGGTCCGCAGGAGGGTGGCGATGAAGTCGGGGCCACTCACGAGCGGCTGGCCATAGTCGGCGGTGCGAAGGATTTCCTTCATCGCCTTCACATCTTTCGCGACCTTGCCTATCTGCTCCCAAGTCGCCGGATTTTCGTTCGCGAGATCCATGTTGGTCTGGAAGAGCATCATTCCCTTGGCGCCCGCCGCGAGGACCATGAACATCGAGACGCGCTGTTCGGCGGCGTTCGGCACCCGCTTCTTGCTGGAGAGCGGCGGGGTGCCCCACATGGTGCCGAGCGCCTGCGAGTAGAGCCATGTCGGGAGCGGCATATGGTCTTCGCGCACCGCGTAGAGCATGTCGAAGGTGACGCGTGGGGCAGGCCGGTTGACCCCGACGACGGTGATGTGCGGCGCGCAGGCGGCGAAGTAGAAGTCGAAGCCCTGAATGTCGGTGCACCCGGCGAAAGCGCCGACATTGCGGTGGCGGCTTCCGCCGATATACACCGGTATCTCGGGGTAGTTCTTCCATGACCACTCGGTGTGGTTCTTGTACTTGCCCCACGGGACGGTGGCGTAATCCACCACCGGATCTTCGTAGATGTGGCCGTCGGCCTCGTCGCCCGCGAAGTACCCGGCGCCGCGGGCGGTATTGTCGATGAGCGGCGTGTCGTTCTGCTTGAGGACATCGCTCGTCGCGAGCACATAAAAATCGTTCTCTGCCGCGGTGTTCTCGACGAACGTCTTCAAGTTGACGCCGCAGGTGCCTGCGTTGCCGCCATGCAGATAGAAGGTGTCTATCGAGGCGGCGCGGTGCTTGTCGTAAGCGGTCTGGTTCGACCCGGGCCACGGACAATCGCTCGTGGACTGCCATGTCTCGATGGGGTAGAACTCGCGGACGACGCGGCCGCCGGCGGTCGAGGGGACGGCGTTCTGCCACTCGACGGTGACGGTCCACAGGTCGCCCGGCGCGAGCGGCGCGCAGAGAACGAGCGTCCAGAGGACCGTTTCACCCGGCAGG
>CAYNMQ010000050.1:0-995 GCA_964398245.1 uncultured Spirochaetales bacterium
ATCTACAACTATCTCCCGCTCGCCCTACGGAGCCTCCGCAAGATCGAGAACATCCTGCGCGAAGAACTCAATAAGCGCGGCTGTCAGGAGGTCGAGATGCCGGTGGTGCAACCGGCAGAGTTGTGGCAGGAGAGCGGCCGCTGGGGTTACTACGGTCCCGAACTGCTCCGCTTCAAGGACCGCAAGGGAGGCGACTTCTGCCTCGGGCCGACCCACGAGGAGGTCATCACCGACATGGTGCGGCGCAATCTCCGCTCTTACAAGCAGTTGCCGTGGAACCTCTACCAGATACAGACCAAGTTCCGCGACGAGATACGCCCCCGCTTCGGCCTCATGCGCGGCAGGGAGTTCACCATGAAGGACGGTTACTCGTTCGATGTGGACGAAGAAGCGGCGCTCAAGACCTACCAGCTCATGTACGAGGCCTACACGGCGATATTCGCCCGCTGCGGTCTCAGGTTCAAGGCGGTCGACGCGGCGACGGGGGCCATCGGCGGCGATAAGAGTCATGAGTTCCAAGTACTTGCCGAATCGGGCGAAGATCTCATCCTCTCGTGCTCGAAGTGTGACTATGCCGCGAACGAGGAGAAGGCGCGGACGAAGGCGAACGAGGCGAAGAACGATCCCTCCCGATTCAGACCGCTCGAAAAGGTCCATACCCCCGACAAAAAGTCGGTCGAAGAGGTGGCGGCGTTCCTCAACCTGCCGATCGAACAGTTCATCAAATCGATGATCTACCTCGTGGACGACGAGCCGGTGCTCGTCATGGTGCGCGGCGACCGTGAGGTCAACGAGGCGAAGATACAGGCCCATCTCCGTGCCAACAAGGTCGAACTGGCTCCCGATGCGGTCATCGAGGAGGTGACCGGCGCCAATGTCGGTTTCGCGGGACCGGTGGGGCTCAAGCGGAAGATAAAAATGATCGCCGACCCTCGCGTAATGGGGATCACCAACGGCGTGACCGGCGCCTGCAAGAGCGACCTCCACTTCGGGAC
>CAYNMQ010000050.1:1005-11022 GCA_964398245.1 uncultured Spirochaetales bacterium
TCATCGGCGACTTCATCAAGACCCGAAAAGGCGAACCGTGCCCGAAGTGCGACGGGGTGCTTGAGGAATACCGTGGCATCGAGGTGGGACAGGTCTTCTTTCTCGGCACGAAATACAGCGAGAAGATGAACTGTCGGTTCATAGACGCAGACGGCAAGGAACGCCCGGCGATCATGGGCTGTTACGGTATCGGCGTCGGCCGGACGATGGCGGCGGCGATCGAGCAGAACCACGACGAGCACGGCATCATCTGGCCGATGGCGATAGCGCCCTACGAGGCGGTGGTCCTGCCGCTCCAGATGAACAAGAAAGAGGTGGTCGAGGCGGGCGATAAACTCTACGCCGATCTTACTGCCGCCGGTATCGAGACGCTCCTCGCCGACCGCGACGAGCGCGCCGGGTTCAAGTTCAACGACGCCGACCTCATCGGGTATCCGGTGCAGGTCATCATCGGCGGCAAGTCGCTCGAAAAGGGTGTCGTCGAGGTGAAGATACGGAAAAGCGGCGAGAAGAAAGAGATACCGGTCGCCGAGGTCGTGAAGTTCGTCACTGAATTCAAGAAGGGGGAACTTTCGTCCCCCCGGTAAGATATCCGATCAGAAATTCGCCTGCAGGATGACCCGTTCCCAGTTATTATCATCATTCAGATCGTTGTCGCCGCATCGATAGCCGGAATCAATATCGCCATCAAAAGTATGCCAGCAAAGACGGGATTCTTGCTGCCCTAGTATGCCGTCGTTGTAATCGCACGAATTTTTGTTCACGCCAGCCCCCTCGGGAGCAAAACCCCAAGACCAACTGTCGTTGAAGTACCAGTCAACCCCGTTGGAATTATGTACAACCGTATCGTTTACACCAGTATCGAAGAGAACATCCTCACGCTTCGCCCACGCGGCGAGGGTAAAAAGCGACGAACCGACCGGGCGACAGGCGAGCAAGAGGTTCGCACCGTCGCAATCGGCCAGTATGTCGTTCAGCGCGGTCCCGCTGTCGGCATAGGTGTCGGTGTGGCAGACCGTCCAGTCGGTCAGCTGATCGGCCGGGACGAAGCGTTTGATGCCCGAGAAGTGCTGGTTGACCGGCACGAAATCGTGCCGGAACTCGACGGCGCTCACTTTCTTCTCCTTGAGATCGCCGACCGGTATCGCGATCCGCTCGTCAAGAGTGAACGCCAGCAGGTAGGTCGTGGTCTCGGTGCGGACGACCGAGAAACCGACCCCGGTCTCCGGAGAGAAATCGAGCGCATTGCGGAGTTCATCATAATAGGGCTCATCGCCGCTCGCGATGCCGCCGGGATAGTCGATGTCGGTGATATAGGTCCCGGCGCCGTTCTCAAGGTCTAGCTGCCACAGTTCATTCCCCGGCTTGACCCAAAGGGTGCCGTTCTTGTCGAACGCGAGGCCGGTTGACCATGTACCGACATTGCTATCGCTAATCCGTGTGCCGGCGCCGGTGGCGAGATCCACCGTGATGAGGTCATCATTGTTTTCGGTCCACGCATAGAGAACACCTTCGGGCGAGAAGGCCGCATCAGGGTTCTGGTAAAGGGTATCGCCTATCGACCCAATCAGGGTTACCTGCGCCGTCGCAAGGTCGACCTCGTAGGTGCCCCCAAAGTAGACATAATCCCACTCGGTCGAACGGAGGAGATATCCTTTTCCCGTTTGGGGGTGAATCGCCAGCGAGGTGACATGGGTAAGACCGGTGTCTCCGATGAGCGTCATCTTCGCGGTGCTCGGGTTGAGCCGGTAGAGTTTCGTTGCGGTGCTGCTGGAGCCGGTTATCGCCCACGCCATGCCGGGATCGGCCGGCGTCACCGTGATGGTCTCTTCGGACGAGCGGTTGCCGGTATGGTCAACCGCGGTGATGCTAAAGGTGTATGCGGTGCCGTTCGTAAGACCGTCGGCGGCCCGCACGATGGCGCCGAGCGGCACGACGACCGGCTCGGCAGGGGCGTTCGGCGACCATGTTATCTCGACATGATCGAGGGTGAGATCGCTCGATCGATCGGGATCATCCCACCGGAAGACGACCCGTTTGTCGAGCGGGATCGCATGGATATTGCTCACTGGCTCGGGCGGCGTCGTGTCTCCGGTCGTCAACGCCGAAACGAGCGGATAGAGCAGCATGTTCCCTTCGGCGTCGCGCACCACCACCGCAACATAGTATTTCACACCCGACAGGAGGCCATCAATAGAGGCGGAAAAGGTCATCGTCTGCCAGTTGACCAGCACATCCCCACTCATGAGATCGGCGACCTCCTGCGCGGTGTCTATCGCGGTCGGGTCGCTCGATACCGCCACCCGGTACTCGAGGAGGTCGGCCGGCGTCAGATTGTCGCTTGCCGCATCCCACGCGATATCGAACCCATCATCGACGATATCGCTTATCGTGATGTGAGCGGTGCTCATTGGCGGGGTAGTATCGGGCACCCACTGAGAACCGGGGTTATACATCGAGATGAGATGATACTCGTCGCGGACAAGCACGACGACCCAATAGGTCACTCCCTGTTCGAGCCCTGCAATGAGGGTCGTCGTCATGTTCGTGGTCCAGTCGGCCGCGACGGTGCCGCCGCCTGCCTCGATCTCTTCGATGGTGTCTATCTCTTCAAGGGTGAACGCATAGACGACCTTATATTCGAGATCCTCCTGCTCGGTCCAGTTGTCGAACGCCGGGTTCCAGCTGACGCGGAAGCCGCTGTCGGAAAGGTCGCTGAAATAGAGATTCGCATCGCCGAACCACGGCGCCGTATCGTCGGCGGAGACCTCAGTGATGACAAAGTTCCCCATCGTCACCTGACAGCCGTCGCTCACGATGACGGCGAACGAGAAGGGGCCGCCCGCCGCACGCGGCGTCACCGTGAAGGTGCCGGGGACCACACCCGGCTCTATCGAGGCATACCCGCCGACAATCTGGTAGGCGAGCGCATCGCCGTTGGCGTCGCTGGCGGTTATCACGAGAGAGTAGGGCACATTTATCTTGTAGGTGCCGCCGATGCCGTCGGGCGGGTCGAGCGTGATGCTTTCGATGACCGGCGGATTGTTGCCGGCGCAGACGCCGTCCTCGCCCGGGTCGCCCTTCTCGCCGTTGCAGACGGTCGCCTCGTCGTATTCGCCGGCGTCGAGCGCGCCGTTGCCGTTCTCGTCAACGCCCATGCGGAAGAGATAGCCGCCCGCCGCGCAACCGCCTTCGCCCGCGCCGAGAGGAACGATCTCGGTCATCGCGTGATGCCCGTCGGCGCCATCGCTCCCGTCTTTGCCGTTGCAGACGAAGACATCACTAAGCACCTCGTTTGCATCAAGCACACCATTGTCGTTCGTATCCACGCCGGTTTTTATCTCATGGCCACCCGTCGCACAATCGCTTCCGGGACCTACCGGCTCAACGGTAACCAGCGAGTCGTGGCCATCAGTGCCATTACACACATACTTGGTGGTGGTGATCTCCTCGGCGTCGAGTGTTCCGTCATCGTCGAGGTCAATGCCTACCGAGACCTTCTGGCCACCGTTCGGGCAGGTCCCCTCCGGCGCCTCCTCGATGACGACGAGGCTGCTGTGTCCGCTCGATCCGTTCGCGCCGTCGCGCACCGTCACCGCGACGCCGTCGCAGGTGATCGTATGGGAGCCGTCATGGTTGTCGGTCATGGTACAACCGGCGCCATCCTTGCCGTCGTGCACCGTAACGCTCGATCCGTCATCGCAGGAGATGATCTTCGTCCCGTCTTCCTCGGTGACGGTGCACCCCGCGCCGGCCGCGCCGTTGCAGATGACCTGCCATGTCTTCACCTCTTCGGGATCGAGCACCCCGTTGCGGTTCTCATCGAGACCGCTCTCGATCTTGATGCCGCCCTCGGCGCAAAGATCGCCCGCCTCCACATCGGAGGTCTTGACGAGAGAGTTCTTACCGGAGATCCCCTCTTCACCGCATGCGGCAAAGAAGAGCACCACAAAAGCCGCTACTGCTCCTACCGTTGTTCTCATGGCGATATCCCTCCGTTCCATGGTTTGAGATTTGGAAACAAAAAGTATCTTATCTTCTCTGAAAAAAGAACTCAACTTTATTTTTGCTTCTTTTAAGGTATCGTTACGATCGATGCTGGTCAACCGACAGGAGAGACGCCGGTGATGCGCGTCGTGTTTCTTCTTTTCGCCTTCTTGCTTCCCGCGTGCGCGGCTCCGCATATAGCGGAAGCAGACGAGGCGGCGGATCAGGCATGGAACGACCTTCTGGTTTCGTATCGGGATGAAGCGACGGCGGCCCGCGCCGTCGCGGAGCGGCTTCGGATCATCGCGCCCGCGGAACACCTCGTCGCGACGACGATCGAACAGGCCGCCCGGGAGATGGCGCAAGATCGCCAACAAGCCGATCCACGCGACAGTCGCGCGGTGCAGATGCTCGATCGTTGGCTTCGCGTCCTCGTGGCTCAACGCTCCGCCCTCACGAGAATAACGCGCGATCGTCGCGAGGTGGCGGAAGACCGCGTTCTTTCCGATGCGATACGGCTCTTCGACGAAGCTCACGAGACGGTGGAGAAGGGGGGTGACCGCTATCATGCGGCGGCGCTGGCTTATAACCGCGCGCTTCGCACCTTTCCCGAAAGCGTTGTCAACAACATGTTTCTCAAGCAGAAACCGCGAGCTCTTCTCCGAACCGATCGTCAGAACAACGCCAATGCCCGCGCAGGGGCGCGATAAGCCCTTTCTCTTGTGTTCCTGCTCTTTCTATGGTAAAGTGAACCTTCGCCGAACGGCGACGGCAGCCTCTAATGTGAAGAGGGAGCACATGATGACGCAGAAGCACGACGAGGTCATGGGAACGCCCGGCATCATATTCAACTGGGGAGAGTATCTCGGGAAACGGGTGAACTATGTGCTCAAGTACATGGGCTACGGCACGATGACGGTCTATCCTCAGCGCGGGCAGAATCCCGCCGACGACTATGTGGTCTTCGATTACGCCGACCGCGACATCCTCTTCTTCGTGCGCAACGGGCTGGTCGTCGAGATACGCTTCCTCGTCAACTATGCGGAGAAGGTCTTCAACCTCGGCATGGGCATGACGCGGGAACAGGTCGAAGCGTCCGTCGGAAAACCGGACCGGACGCTGAAGGCCTCGGAAGTCGGGTTCGGCAAACCGTTCGCCCATGTCTTCGTCTACAGCGACATGGAACGGTTCGATTTCACGCTCGAGGTGCTCTTCGACGCGCAGTGGCTGGCGAGTCAGATCAACATCTATCCCTGAGACGAGCGGTCACTTCGCGGCAACATTACGGAGAATCGCGCGCCGCCGAGCGGCGAGTCGTCGACCGTTATGGTCCCTCCTACCTCGGCGACGAGCTTGAGCGAATGGGAGAGGCCGCTGCCGGTGCCCCCCGGTTTGGGGGTGGAGAAGTTGCGGAAGATCTTTCCCCGCTCGGCGGGCGGCACCCCGCGGCCGCTGGCTTCGATGACGATACGGACCGTTTGAGGGTCCGCCTCCCCTCTGACCCGCACCGTTCCGCCTGTTCCCAGTTCCTCCCATGCGTTCTTGAGCAGATTGAGCATCACCTCGCGGAACGAGTTGAGCGAAAGAGGGCTCTCGGCCTTCGGCAGCGGACCGATCTCGAGAACGATCGCGCGGCGGGAGAATTCGCCGGCGTGGAATCTCACGATGTCCTCGAGGGCGGAAGGAAGTTCGGTGTGCGGCGCCGCCTCTTCCTCGGCGCGGTATCTGACCATGCCCATGTAACGGTCGGTTATCTCCTCGAGCCGCGCCACCTCGCGCACGATGCGGTCGATGGCGGCGGCGAGTTCTTCAGGCGTCAGCGTCCCCGCGTGGTCGGCGATGTATTCTGCGTTCATCTTGACCGTCGAGAGAGGGTTGCGTATCTCGTGCGTCACCTTCGAGGCCATTTCGCCGATCGAGATGAGCCGCTCCGAGTTGACGAGCCGGGTGGCGAGGCGCTCCTGTTCGCTGATGTCGCGGAGAAGGTAGATCTCGGTCTCTCCCGCCCGCACCGTGTCGCGCCAGTAGGTCTTGCCCTCGAAGGTCATCTTGCCCTGCTCGGCGAAGGCGACGCCGGTCCGCGCGGCGACGACGGAAACCGGTTCGCCGATGAGATCGTCGGCGAGCCCGAACCATGAGCGGAACGCGGCGTTCGCGAAGAGCACCTGTCCTGACACCGCGTCGGCGGCGGCGACCGCCGCCGGCAGAGAGTCGAGCATTTCGCGGTATCGCTTGACGAGCACTTGTTCCCGGGCGAGTTCCCGCGCCGTCTCTTCATGTTTCACCGCTCCGACCCCGGTGTCCGAGCCGGCGTCAACGGGAGGAGCGGCGTCGTTCGGCGTTCTTCTCGCCCGCTGTCTTTGAATGACGAGAAGGACGAGCGCGGCAAGGAAGAGCAGGCAGAACAGCGCTGCCGTGGCCCGTGCGAGAAAAAGAGCGTCGGCGCGGCGTTCCTCGGTCGTTTCCCTCTCGAGCCGTTGACCGGCGAGGATTATGATCTTCCGCAGCGCCGCGAGATCGCCGCGCACCTGCGCCCGTTCGGTCTCGGTAAGCATATCCCCCCCCGCCGGTCCATGAGTGGCCCAAGGCGGGCGGGGTCGCCGGCGATCCTGCTGTTCAACAGGGGGTCGAGAAAAGGCGCGAACGCCGCGGCGCGTGTCTGGTAACGCTCCCTGAGTCGCCTCGCCACCTCCCGTTCTTCACCTTCGCCGGTCGCGAAGATATCCTGCAGCGCTTCGAGATGTTGCGCCATCTCGATCGCATATGCCGTTGCAGGGACGCGACCCGGAACGCGGTATGCCGACAGGAAAAGCTCGTTGAGAAGATAAAGCCCCGTTCCGGCGACGAACAGAGATCCTATCAGTAAAGGGAAGAAGATGCGATTAGTCAAAGCGCGTCGCCGTGGCGATGTCACCGCGTTCTATGCCGACGAGGCTCTTGGTGATGATGCCGACGGAAGTGTGCGCCTCGACGCTGATGACGACGATCTCACCCACCGGCTCGATCGGCAGTTTCGCGAGATTCTCCTCATCGAGGGTGTTGAGCCCGTCCTGCCGCCGCATCACGGTGAACATGTTCCCCTCGCGGACGCCTTCCTTTTCGCCTTTATCGAGGTACACGAGATAATTCTCCCCGCTGTAGACGACCGGGTCGTAGCCGGCGACGACCGTCACCTGCAGTTTCTTGTCGGTCGGCGAGATGCGCACCGTCTCTTTGCGCTCCGGGAAGCGCCGCACCTTGTCGCCGCGCTCGACCGCCGTGAACGCTTTGACGATGCGGACCGTCGCGATGCCGGCCTCGTTGATGTCGACGATCTTGCCCTTTCCGGTGATCTCCACTTTATTCCCGACCACTTCGTTGGTCTTCGGATGTTTGAGCGGCTCCATGATGCGGAAGAACTCCAAGAGGTCACCCACCGCGAAGTTCTTCTTGTTCTTGAGTTGGACATAGCAGGAATCGTCCGTGGCGAGCAATTCTTTCTGATCGAATGCGGCGACGATCTCTCCCGCTGTTTTGAGCGTCTCGTCGGAGAGGTAGGTGCGGTGAGGAATGTCGAAGATCGTGTCCTCGACCTGACGGAAACGGTCTATCCGGTATTTGCCGCCGAGTTTGACATAGTCCTTGTAGTTCTCCGGTTTATCGTCGAGCGTCTTGCCGGTGCGTGCCGTCTCATCGGTCTCGAGATCCTCCGAGGTCTCGCTTCCCTCCCCCACGGTCAGCGCCCCTTCGGCGGCGGAGGGCATCATGATCTCGCCGGTCCCTTTGAAGTAGACCTTGTCTCCGGGATAGATGAGGTGCGGGTTCTTTATCTGGGGGTTGATCGACCATACCTTCGGCCAGTACCACGGGCTCTTGAGATACTTCTCGGAGAGATCCCAGAGCGTATCGCCCGGGACCACCTCGTGCTCGTCGGGCGCTTGGGAGAAATCGGCCTTTTCGAGATCGATGAAGGTCGGGACCGGGACCTCTTCAACGCTTCCCGGCGCCTCCAGCGCGCCGTAGAGCGCCGCAGTCCCCGCCAGGAACACCGTCAGCGTTATCGCGAGGTTTCGCATGGGAACCTCCTCAAAAACGGGAAGTTATGTTTGATTACCGAAGTAAAACATGTTATCTATACTAATCGTGAGCATGGCCAAATGTCAAATTATTTGCCTTTCGAGGAAGAAATCGAACGCATAGTCATCGTTCATGACATCGGTGCGGTGACCCTGCGGGTGAACCGGCGCGCGCGCCGCATCATCCTGCGTCTTGACGAGGAAGGAGAGGTCATCGTCACGGCGCCTCACGAATCTCTGTTCGAAGAGGCGTCGGCCTTCGTGCTGGAGCGCCGCTCGTGGATACTTCGCGAGCGGGAGCGTCGTCGAAATGCTCCGGCGCCAGCACTTCCCTACGAACCACCGCTTCTTTCGTTCGCCGAAGCGGAACGGTTGCTCGTCGCGCGTCTTGCGGAGCTCGCCGCCCGGAGCCGCCTCGCGCCGAACGGCGTGATGATAGGACGACAGCGGACGATGTGGGGTTCCTGCTCGCCGAATGGTCGGGTCAACATCAACTGGAAGACGGCGCGACTCCCGGAAAACCTGCGTGATTATGTGCTCCTCCATGAGATCGCCCATCTTCGGTATCGCAGTCACGGGGTCCGTTTCTGGCGCCTGCTCGATCGCCTCGTCGACGGCGACGCGCGAACGCTCGACCGCGAACTGCGTCACTGGCCGCTTGCGTTGTTATGAGGATCCTCTACCGGATCCGGCGGATCACCTCGATGACCACGATCTCCGGCGGCGCGAGGACGCGGATCGGCGGACCCCATGTGCCGGCGCCGCTCGACACGATGACCGTTGATCCGTTGTCTTGGCGATAGACGCCGCCCCGCATCGGATAGACAAGAGAAACGAAAAGAGAGAACGGCCACAGCTGTCCGTTGTGGGTATGCCCCGAGAGCTGAAGGTCGAAAAGGCCCTTGGTCGAGTCATCGCGTTCGGGTTGGTGGCGGAGGAAGAGGACGAACTTCTCGCGCGGGATCGCCGAGAGCACGGCGACCGGGTTGGGATCCGGCTCGCCGAAACGGGATGCGGTCGGATCATCGACGCCCGCGACGACGATGGCACCGGCGCGTTCCTCGGCGCGATTGCGAAGGAGGGTGAAGCCCGCCTTCTCCAGTTCGGCGCTCGTATACGCGATGCCATTGTAGAACTCATGATTGCCAGCGACCGCATACTTGCCAAGCGGCGCCGGTATCTCGCGCCACAACGCCGCGATCTGTTCGTCGTCAACGAACCCGCGATCGAGGAAGTCGCCGGTATGCGCGATCAGGTCGGGCCGCTCCGCCTTTATGATCTCGGTCAATTTTTTTGCGAAACGCAGACCGTTGAGATGGGTGAAGTGAGTGTCCGAGACCTGAACGATGCGTATCGTCGAAACGAACTCCGGCAGATCGGGAGAGGTCACCGTGACGCGACGGACGCGAAGGTTCGCCGCCTCGAAGAACCCGTAGACGATCACGACGAGACAAAGAAGGGAAGCAACGACGAAAAGCGGCCTCCGCGGCGCGCTCTCTCCAAGAAAGTGATCCGCCGCGAGCGCGCCGGCGGCGAACAGGCCGCCGATGAACAGGTAATAGAAAAGAAAAGCGAACCAAAGATACCCGATCCACGCGAAGCCGCGCACCGGCAAAGCGCCGGCGAAAGCGGTGCAGAGGTGATTCACGACGGGAAAGAGATACATGAGCGCGAAGAACGCGAGGATCGTCCAGCGTATCCGTTGCGGAAGCGCGAACGACGCGACGAGTCCGCGCCAGAAGAACCAGTGGAGGAGGGTGAACACCGAGTAGAACGCCAAGAGGAACAGGATGAACGCGAGCGGACTTCTCATCGTCATACCTCGAGAAAGTCAGGCCTCATCTGATGCCCCTGTTAAGGATCATCTTTCGGGAAGAAGTGTAGCGTCAAAAAAATTTCAGTCAAACTAAACGCTTGTAAAAAACAAACCCCAAGCGACAAAATAAATTTCACATCACGCCGAGAAACAGTATAA
>CAYNMQ010000051.1:0-6748 GCA_964398245.1 uncultured Spirochaetales bacterium
TAGTGCGTCACCGGAAATTTCTCTATCGTCTCGGCGCTCGAAAAGAAGGAACTCACCTCGATGAGCGGCGCGGCAACCTTTTCACGGAACGAGGCGCGGAACGGGAACGGCGCAAAAACCCCCTCGTCGCGGCGGCGGCGGCGCGCCGCCTCGAAACGCTCCATCTCCTCGTCGAACGCGACGGCGCACCGCGCCGCCTCCCACCGGATGACCGGCGCCTCGAAGCGTTCTTCGATGACGATGTCCCCCGCCGTGAGCGGATGGAGATCGCCCGGCAGACCGGCTCCGGCGGCGATCGCCTCCTCGATCTCCATGACCCGTTTGGTCCCCTCGCCCGCAAGGAGCGCCGCGCACCGTTCCCGCCATGCGGGCAGGAGCAGTCGGCTCACGATGCGGGGAAAGATGTGCGCCTCCCCCGCGTCGCCGATGTTGCGCTGGCTCGTGAGCGAGAAGCGGCTGATCCGCTCGACCTCTTCATCGAAGAGTTCGATACGCCATCCCTCATCCGGTTCGACGCCCGCGATGTCCACGATATCGCCGCGCACCGCGAATTCGCCGAACGAACGGACGACGGGAACCGCCTCGTAGCCTCGCTCCGCGAGGTCCCGCGCGACGGCGGACGGCGCGAGCGACACGCCCGGCGCGAGGCGGAGGGCGCCCCGTTCCAGCGCGGCGGGAAGCCGGAAGCGCCGGGAGAGCGGCGTCACGACGACGATCCCCCGACCTTTCCCGAGCATTCGCAGAAGGCGCTGTTCCCACGAGGCGTCATAGGCGCCCCGCTCCATGAGCAGGAACGGCGGAAGGAACACCTCGCAGGGGACCCCGAAAAAGCCGAGCGCGCGGGCAAGGAGCGCCGCCTCGCGGTGGCCGGGCGCTTCCACGACGAGCCGCCGGTGCTCCGCCGCGAACCGGGCAACGAGATAGGGCACCGCCTCGGGCGCCGTCTCGATGTAGCGTGTCACGGACCGGTCAGTCACCGCTCGTTCCTCCGGGGCGTTCATTGTAGCGGCGAAAAGGCGTTTTGCCAGAAAACGGCGAGGTTCAATAAAAAACGACCGGTCGTGCTACGAAAGAGGCGCCCGGTCGAAGTTGACCGTGAAGAAGCGCACGCTATACTGATGAGGAAAGATGCGTTCGAGATACGGATCGAGAGAAGAACTTCGGGAGGAATCCATGAGACCGGAAATGAAAATCGTCGTTGCCGTCGTGACGGCCTTTTTTCTTGCGGCGGCTTGTGAAAAGACCGCTTCGAGCGCCTGCGGCGGCGTCTGCCACGATGTCGCCGACGCAACGGCGCTCACCGAGGCGCTCGCCGACGGCGCCGGATGCATCTGCCTGCTCGAGGGCGCCTTCAGCGGTCAGTTCACCGTCACCAAGCCACTCACGATGACCGGTGTCGGTGCGGACAAGGCCATTCTTTCCTCGAACGCCGGCAGTCCGCTCACCATCCGCTCGGGCAATGTGAATCTTTCCCGCTTCGGCGTCACCATGAGCCTTGCCGCCGCCGCCGAGACGCCGGCGGTGAGGATCGAGCCGACCGGACAGACGCCGATCGAGAACATCATCCTCTCCGATATCGCCGTGAACGCCGCGAACGGCGGCGGCCTGCGCGCGGGCAAGGTGCGGAACCTCGCGTTGTCGAAGCTCGCTGTCACCGCCGGTGGACGCGGCATCGTGCTCGTGGACGACACGGCCGCCACCGTCTCGCAGACCACCGTGAGTGACTGCGGCAAGATGGGGCTCGCCTTCGCGAACGGCGCGAAGGGGATGCTGGTGAGCTCGACGCTCCAGCGCAACGGCCAGACCGGCCTCTGGATACAGGAGACGGCCGAGGTCCGCGTCAAGGATTCCACCTTCGCCGAGAACGCGGTCGCCGGCATCAACATCGTGAACGCAAGGAACATCCTCATTGAAGGAAACACCGTCGTGCGCGCCGCGAAACCGGCCCCCGGCAAAGAGGGTGCCGACGGCATCGTCGTCTATACGCCGGAACTCGCGGGAGACCCGATCATGGCGGGCGACCCGATCATGCAGCGCGCCTTCACGCTCAAGGGAGCCTCCATCGAAGACAACCCGCGTGCCGCGCTCATCTTCGACGGCACCGCCGCCTCGGCGGGCAAGGAACTCAAGAACATCCTGCTCGAGAATGTCTCGATTCTCCGCATGGCCTACGGCATCGTCTTCCAGAACGGCGTCGCGCCGACCGGCTACCGCGATCAGGTGAGCGAGGACTTCTGGCAATCGTACGACGCCGGCATCGATGGCGGCTCCGATAGCCCCGCGGTCGGCGCCGACGCCGAAAGCACCGACTCCGACGCGCTCGTCCCCGACGCCGACGAGACGGCAAGCGAAGAGCCGCTCCCCATCGAAAGCGAATCGGAGTCGTTCTGAGACATTCCCTTCCGGTTTGATTGCCAACCAGCCCGTTTCGCGCTAGACTGCCGCGACAGCAACGAGGAAACGACTCTCACCCGATGCTCTATTTGCAAGACCTTGCCAAATCGTTCGGCGGACGGACGCTCTTTTCGGGCGTCACACTCACCCTCTCGAAGAAGCGCACCGCGCTCGTCGGGGTGAACGGCTCGGGCAAGACGACCTTCCTGCGTATCCTCGCGGGGCTCGACCACGCCGACCGCGGCACCATCACCGCACCGAAAGGAGCGATCATCGCCTACCTTCCCCAGCAGGCGGCATACGCCTTCACCGGCACGATCTACTCCGCCGCCGCCGCGTGGCGCGCAAACGACCGGCTCGAACGCCTCCGCCGCGAAGAACAGGAACTACTCAAGCGACTCGAAGAGACGCCCGACGAGCGCCTCTACACGGCGCTCGCCGAAACAAGCGAGGAGATACACCGCCTCGAGGTGAACGAGCGGCGCAAGAACGCGGTCGAAACGGTCCTTCTCAACCTCGGCTTTCCGCGCGAGAGTTGGGACCGCCCCGCCGCGGAACTCTCGGGCGGCTGGCAGATGCGGCTCGCGCTCGCGCGGCTCCTCATTCAGGAGCCCGATGTCCTGCTCCTCGACGAGCCGACCAACTACCTCGACATCGCGGCGATAGACTACCTCGCCGACTGGATAGAGCGCTTTGACGGGCAGGTGCTCTTCGTCTCGCACGACCGCGACTTCCAGAACCGCCTCGCCGAGGAGACCTGGGAGATATTCAACGGGACGATCGAACTCTACCGCGGCAACTACGACTACTACCTCGCCGAAAAGAAACAGCGTCTTTCGCTCCTCGAAAAACAGCGCCAGAAGCAGCTCGACGAACTGCGCCACCTGCAGGACTTCGTGGACCGCAACCGCTACAACGCGGCGACCGCTTCGCTCGCCCAGTCGAAACTCAAGCAGATGGAGAAGATAAAGGAGGAACTCATCGAACTGCCGCCCGAACCGCCGACCCTCTCGTTCCGTCTCCCGAGTCCGCGGCGCGGCGGCGACATAGTGGCCGAACTTGCCGGCATCACCCACCGCTACGGCGACCTCACCGTCATCCGCGACTACCGGCGCATCGTCAAGCGGGGGGAGCGGATCGCGGTGCTCGGCCGCAACGGATTCGGCAAGTCGACGCTCATGAACATCGTCGGCGGCGACCTCACGCCCACCGAAGGAACGCTGCGCCTCGGCGCCGACATCTCGGTCTCCTTCTTCCGTCAGCACGAGACGACGCTTCTGCCGGACGACGAACGGGTGCTCGACTTCGTGAGCGCCGTCTCACCGATCGAGATGCGCACCCGGGTCAAGGCGATACTCGGCGCGTTCCTCTTCACCGAGGACGACTGGGACAAACGGATCGGCGTCCTCTCGGGCGGCGAGCGGTCACGGCTCGCCTTCATCCGCCTCATGCTCACCCCCGGCAACCTCATCCTGCTCGACGAGCCGACGACCCACCTCGACATCGCCTCGAAAGAGGTGCTCCTCCGCACCCTGCAGGAGACCGAAGCGACGCTCGTGTTCGTCTCGCACGACACCCGCTTCGTCAACAGTCTCGCCACGGCGGTCGCCTACTTCCGCGCCCCCGGCGACATCGTGGACTTCCCCGGCACCTACGCCGAGTACCTCGGCGCCTACGGCCACGACTTCGTCGCCGCCGCACCGGAGACGATGGACACCGAAAGGAAGGCAAACGACGGCCAGAACGCCTTCCTCGCCCGCAAGGACCTGCGCAACCGCATCAACAAGGCGAAGCGGGAACTCGAGCGCATCGAGGCCGAGATCGCGCGCCTCGAAGAAGAGAAGAAAGTGCTCGCCGACGAACTTTCCCGCGGTGGCGACTACGGAAAGATCGGCGCGCGGATGGCCGATGCCGAAAAACGGACCGCCGCCCTCATGGAGCAGTGGGAAACGGCCCTGCACGCCTATGAAGAACTTCGCCGCGAAGCGGGCGAATAAGGAAGACCCCTATTTCGTTATCGTCACGCGCCCCATCTTGGGCTTCGCGAGTATCTTTTCGGCCTTGAGGTACTCGACGATGACGGCGGGGACCGAGAGTCCGGTGAACCGTTTGTCGCGCCGATCCCTGAGCATCGCGTAGTCGTCGCCACCGCCGGCGAGATAGGAGTTCATCGCGACGAGGTAGTTCTTCTCTTTGTCGATCGGCTGCCCGCCGACGAGCGCCTCGACCACCCGTCCCTTCGATGCGGAGACCGAGAGCCCCGAGAAGTGGAGGAATCCGCCGGTGCCGACCTTCTTGGCGACGAAGAAGGAGACGAGCGCCTCGATCTCGGCGCCGCTCATCTGAGCGACGACAATGGTATCGTTGAACGGGAAGACGCTGTAGATGTCCTTCTCGGTGACGAGCCCCTTCTTGAGCCCCTGCCGGATGCCGCCGCCGTTGACGAAGGCGATGTCGGCGCCGGTGCGCTGGCGCATGATGTCGGTGATGACGGCGCCCAGCTCGGCCTCCTTGAAGCGGAGGAGCTCCTTCTTGCCCGCGAGTTCCATCTCGGTCTCGCCGACCGGCTGGGTCGAGAACTCACAGTTGAAGCTCTTGAGGAGTTCGAGCACCGCCGGGTTCTCCTTGTACTGCGGCCCGATCGGCTCGAATTTATTCTTGCCGACCTTCTTCTTCCCGTTGACCGAGTAGAGCTTGTAGGAGGTCTGCGCCGTCTTGCCGTCCTGACGGTAGATGTCGAAACGGCCGACCCACTTGCCAAGCCCTTCGGTCTGCACGATGGGAACGCCCGCCTCGAGGACCGGCTGTTCGATGTGCGTCTTGGTGTGGCCCCCCACGATGAGGTCAACGAGCCCCGCGAGGTTTTTCGCGAGGAGTCTGTCGGCGGGGTAGCCATCGAAACTGGTATCACCCTCGTAGTAGCCGAGGTTCGACAGGACGATGACGACATCGTTGCGCGCTCTGAGGTCGGCGGCGACCTTCTTCGCCCGCGCGATCGGGTCCTCGACGACGATCTCACCCTTGAGGCCGACCTCGGTGATCTTCGCCGTCTCGGGCGTCGTCACAGCGAGGATGGCCACCTTGAGGCCGTTCGAGAGCTTCTTTTCGATGAACTCGGGCATCATCGGCTTCTTCTGCCCCTTCTCGAAGAGATTGGCCGACAGGAAGGGGAACGATGCCTCCTTCTGCATCGTGCGGAAGGCCTTCATGCCGAAATCGAACTCGTGGTTGCCGACCGCCATCGCGTCGTAGCCGACGAGGTTCATCCCTTTGACGAGCGGGATGTTGCCGCAGATGTTCGAGCGCGGGTCGCCCATCGTGATGTTGCCCGACGAGACGAGCACCGTGTCGCCGTTCGCGACCTGCGCCTCCTCGCGGATGCGGTCAATGATGGTCTTCGCCGCCGCAAGGCCGCCGACTCCCGGATTGTCGGGCTCATCGAAGGCCCACGCCATGCCGTGCGTGTCGTTGGTGAAGATGACGGTGACGAGCCGTGGATCCTCCGCGAGAAGAAGTGCGGGCAGGATCGCGGCGAACATGAAGACAACGATCGTTCTCATCGAATACCCCCGTATGGTTTGAAGACTTATTCTTTCGGGCAGGTTCCTGCGTCGGAGATGTCGCCCACCGGCGTCTCGGTCGGGTGGTAGAGCAGGATGTCGCTCCCGTTGAACGCGATCGAGCCGCCGCTCGGCTGGTCGGTGTTCACGGCACTGGTCACGGTGACCGAGCCGCCGAACGAGAGGGCGAGCAGGCACGAGGTGTTGTTGCCGAGGTCGTTGGTAAGCGCGACGAGCCCATCATTCTCGCGGGCATCCATCGAGTACACGCCGGGGGTAATAGTGTCAGTGCGAAAAGCAAGGTTGGTGACCGGGTTGACGACGCCGCTGCCGGTCCACACCCGCGTGACGGCAACGACCATCGCCGGGTCGGAACCGGAGGCGGGACGGTGAACTGCGATCGAGAGGGTGGTGGCGCCGGCGGCGGTCGGCGGGATCGGCTTGTTCGAGGAACTGTAGGTACCGGTAAAGACGCTTCCCATCACCACCCCTTGCGGGTGCGCCTGTATCTGCGACTGGATGTCGGCGGTGCCATCGTAGATGTAGTTGAAGGTCGCGTTGACCGCCACGGTGCCGTAGATCGGCGCATCCTCGACGGTGTAACAGGCGACCATTTCGTCGTGGCACAGCGTGTTCACACAATCGGAACAGGCTTGCTGCGATTGAGAGCACGCGGCACCGCACTGCGTAGCGACACAGGTGAGCAGCGCATCGAACTCTTCCTGCGCTTCGGGCGATCCGGCAGCAATGCAGCCGTCAATACAGGTTTGGTTGCCGCCACAGTTGTTCGCGCC
>CAYNMQ010000051.1:6758-11021 GCA_964398245.1 uncultured Spirochaetales bacterium
GCACTTGGCGATCTCGCCGCAGGTGGTGCCGGTGATCACATCGTCGTCGGGCAGAAGGTCGTCCTCCCCAACGACCTCGTCCTCGTCGGTCAGGAGATCATCGGTCACGATCTCGTCGGTGGCGATTTCGTCGGTCACGATCTCATCGGTAGTGGTCTCATCAGTGACGACTTCGTCAGTGAGGACCTCGTCGGTCAGGAGATCAT
Organism: uncultured Spirochaetales bacterium; assembly: GCA_964398245.1. GTDB lineage: Bacteria > UBP6 > UBA1177 > UBA1177 > JAKLFG01 > CALITV01. Next base: position 6,965 of record CAYNMQ010000051.1, read on the forward strand.
CGGTCACGATATCGTCGGTCACGACAGCGTCATCGCTCACCACGGCGTCGTCGCCGGTAAGCGCGTCGTTCTGAAGATCGTCGTCGTGCACGATCTTCTTTTTCGTTTCGGAGCAGGCAACCGACATGACAAGTAAAAACAGCATCGTTACTACGCTCAGGGTTTTCATAGGTTCCTCCCGTTTTTTTTCAGTTATTCCAGAGACGGAGCATTCTTTCACGCGGCCGTTCGTTTGTCAAGAGCGATCCGGTTTCACCGTAGTCAATCCGCTCGTTACCGAGGTGGTCGAGAAGGAGTGAACTTCACGCTTAACCCGGGTCCCGCGCTCGCGGCCTTCATCCCTCCCGCAGGTAGCGGATCAGTTCCTCGATGTTCTTCCGGTCGGTGAAGTTCGCAGGAATGTCCATCACGGCGAGCATTCCCGCCTCGTCTTCGTTCAGTTCCTTCTTACGGCGCAGGGTCCACGCCATCAGTCTCATCGCCATCTTGAGGTGCCACGGCAGTTTCTCAAAGTCGAAGCCGCCGCGCAGATAGAAAAAGCGGATCTTCTCGAGGTGCGCCGGGGTGAAATTGCGTGCGGTCACATCGTCTATGACTTTCTGTTTCAGCGGCGAAGCGCCGGTGGCGAACACGACGATCTTCTTGCCGGAGAGGCGGTCGAGATTCTTGGTGATGAAGGATACGCCGTTGATGCCGACGGCGTAAAGTCCGCCGCCATAGACGACGGCGTCATAGGGAGACAACTGCGCGATAGAGACATCGGACGCTTCGAAAAGGTCGGCTCCCAGTTCCTGCGCTATCCATTCGGCATAGGTGCGGGTGAAACCGGTCCGTGAGCGATAGATGACGGCGGTTTTCATGAATTCCTCCGTGAGGTGTTCGAGACGATGGGTATCAGAGGCGGGAGCGCGAGTCAAGGTAGTTATGTCGCAAACTCAGAGTGCCTGTTTTCAGATACTCTCTGCTAAACTTTACCATAAACGCCCTGACCCCGGATTCCGACCTGACCCCTGATTACGCGACCCCTGATTACCCGCTCACAAGGAGCACCCGCACCATGTTTCGGCCTCGTACCTGTCTGATATAAAAGTATATCACCGCGAGCGACTAATAAGACATCGTCATCTCTCGCTTCTGTCGGTGGCCATAAACAAAGCATAAACCGATTGAGCGAAGTCTTCGCCGCGTTTCCTGCAGCGGAGGTAGGCGATGATTGTTGCTGCCACGAAAACGGCACTCCAGATGCCAAACGCAAGGCGAACATCGGAACGGCAACACCACTCCCAAGCAAAGCCGACGAGAGAAGTTAGTGACAGCACGCCGAACATCGTCAGCAGAACGCGGAACAGGCCGTATTGAGCGTTGAAGGTCAGCGGGCGCGGGCTGGTGTTACCGACGGCGTGGTAAACGAGACTGAACAACTCGCGGTTCTTTTTCAGGCGCAAGGCACGGACACGCTCAGGCGAGCAATCCGCGGACAGGTCGGGGTCGGTCGAAACTCCGAATCTTTCCCGGATGAGCGTCAGCAGGCGCATCTTGTAGGCTTCGGAAAAATGCTTGTCGTCAGGCAGCAGCCAGCGTTCGGAAGGGAAACCGCCCCAGAGCGGCTTGAGGATGCGATTTTCCACCAAGCCTTGGCTCAAGCCTTGCAAGAGCAGGCCGGTGATGTAGCCAATGGCGATGAGGAGGGAGGTTTCGGCTAGCCCGCCGGTGAAACTCAGCGGCAAAGTCCAGCCAAACAACCCGGCCAGCACCTGCACGCACCACAGGAACACCAGCCCGGGAATCAGGTTGGCCACAAAATCGTAGAGGTCAAAACGCGCGATCATGGCGATTCCTCATTGGCCAACGATCAGTGTCCACGCCCCACCGTCTTTTAAGATGAGTTTCATGTTGCCCTTGTCCTCTGTGGTAAAGACCTTGTTGCCTTTGTCCGAGCCGGAACTGTATTTCTCGTAAAGCTCGACGGCCTTCTTGTCAGGCAGGCCATGCACGTTTGGGCCGACGGAAATCAAGGTCATCGCAGGCGAAATGGCCTTAATATGGGCCGTGTAGTAGTGCTGGGTATCCGACGGGTCATCGAAGAAGGTGATCGAGCCGTGGTGGGATGCCAGCAGGATGCTGGATTTAAGATTTGCACCGAACCGGCGAACCAGCTTGTCCTTCCATGGGGCATAGCTCGTGTCGCCTGCGAGCAATGCCGAACTGCCCTTGAAATCGATTTTTGCCACGATGCTCTGATCGTTCGCGTCCGAGTAGTCGTTGTCTTTTGAGTGCAGCCACGAGACAGAGACTTCGCCAACGGTATCGCAAGATCCAGCGGCAATTTCGCCATGCTTCAATTGACGTCGCAGCTCCATGTATTCCCGATATTCTGGGCTGTCGGTCGTTGTCCCTTCGACGCCGTTGTCCCAAATGCCGCCGAGCGGATACGCCTTGTGCAGCTTTTTGATTCCCCGCATGTGGTCGGCATCACGGTGCGAACAAATAAACGCTTGGATACCTTGCCGCCCCGATAGGACTTTGCGCAAGTAGCGCATCACCGCTTCTTCGTTGTCGTCGGTGATGTTGCAGTCGCATATCCACGTTGCGCCGTTTGGGAACAACCACAACGTCATGTTTCCACAGCCAACATTGAGGAAGTGAATTTCCATAGTCGCTCCTTTCTTTCACACGCTCTTTGCTTTTTCGAGGCGGGCGCGGACCAGCGCCACCACCGCCTCATACACCGCCTCCCGCTCCCCAGCCGTCAACCCCAACACGTCAAACACCACATCGTCCAACGCACGACGGTCAGGCTGCCGTAGTTCAGATTCGATTGGGTCAACATAACGCTGCCTAAGCCTACCGACGTAGTCGTTGAATTCGGCGAGTCGATGGACAAGCAAGTCGGTCTTTGGAACAAAAATCTGCCTGTATTCGATGGGATCGACTTTCAGCAAGCCCCCACCAAGGCTGCTTCTTCCGACAAGCTCAAGCTCTAACCAAAAAACAGCAGAATTCAATACCACCCAAAGAGGAAGTGCATCGGCAGCTCTACTCAGGCGAAATTCGGTGTAGCTGTTGCTGCTAATCGCCTTGGCCTTGTTTAACGCGCAGAAAAAAGTAGAACCCAAGCCACAAGGGGCAAGCAATTCGGCAGGTCGGCGGACCTTGAAGCGATACCAGTCTTGCTTACTTGAGAAGGTGTTTCGCTTGTGCAAGCCTATGCGTTCACCATGCTCTATGTAGCCGAGCACGTTAGTCCCCTTCAAATCGGAGCGCGGGAGATCCACGCTCAAGAAATACCGGTCAATGGATGCTGCGGTGATAACAAACCTATTGAATCCCCGTGTTTTCATGAGGCCCTCGAAAAGGAATTGGGGTTCGATGCCAAATTCCTTAGCGGTCGGTTTGGGGACATAAAAGAATTCGTTGGCCCCTGTTGGCCGACCCTCGTTTACTTCGGCGATGTCGCCGAGGCGGACGAGCTTGCCTTTGCCTTTTTCGAGGATGGTGAAGAAGATTTCCGGGGCGCGGAGATATTTGCCACCCCATTTGTTGGCTTCGTAGCGGGCGGTCTTGATGTGAACGGTCTTGAGTTTGGCGGTGGGTTGGTCTTCCTCGTCGGTGACGAGGCCTTCTTCGAGTAAGTCGCATTGGGGCCGGACAGAGATGCGCCACCGGTCGGTGCTCTGGCGTTCGGTGGCGGTCTCCAGCGTCTTGAAGGTCTCGGCATCGAGCACCTCTTCGAACGGAACCGTGAACATCACAAATCGGGCGGTTTTGTTCAGCCCCTCCTCGCGGCGGTCATCGGGAGGGGCTAGCAGGGCAATGATGGTGTTCACATCGGCTTGGGCGAATGAGCGCTTGCGTTCGTTGTCGAGAATGAATTTGACATGGCTGTGTTTGAGGAGGAACTCCTGCAGGTCTGCGCCGTAGCCGACATCGAGCCAAGAGTTAGAGGTGATGAAGCAGAATGAACCTTTCGGATTGAGCAAAGAGAGCCCGTGGAAATAGAAGTAAATGTAAAGGTCGCTCTTGGCATCGGTTTTCTCAAAAGTTCCCTTTACCTTGT
>CAYNMQ010000052.1:0-10951 GCA_964398245.1 uncultured Spirochaetales bacterium
ATGCCGACCGGGCCGCCGCGGAACATGTCTATGATGGTCATGAGGATGGTGCGGTCCATCTGGTCGAGGCCCTCTTCGTCTATCTCCATGCGGGAGAGGGCGTAGCGCGCTATGGCGGTGTCGACGACGCCGGTCCCCTCGATCTCGGCGAAGTCGCGGACGCGGCGCAGGATGCGGTTCGCGATGCGGGGCGTGCCGCGGCTCCGGCGCGCGATCTCGGCGGCCCCCTCCTTCTCGATGGGGATGCCGAGGATGCGGGCGCTCCGCTCGACGATGACCTGCAGTTCCTCGTCGGTGTAGTAGTCCATGCGGAAGGTTATCTGGAAGCGGTCGCGGAGCGGCGAGGAGAGCGATCCGGTCTTGGTCGTCGCGCCGATGAGGGTGAACGGTTGGAGCGGGAGCGGCATGCTCCGCGCGTGCGGCCCTTCGCCGATGACGATGTCGAAGCGGAAATCCTCCATCGCGGCGTAGAGGCTCTCCTCCACCGCGGCGTTGAGGCGGTGTATCTCGTCTATGAAGAGGATGTCGCGCGCGCCGAGACTCGTGAGGAGCCCCGCGAGATCGCCCTTCTTCTCGAGCGCCGGACCGCTCGTCACAGTGATGCGGACGCCGAGTTCGTTCGCCATGATGAGCGAAAGGGTCGTCTTGCCGAGCCCCGGCGGCCCGGCGAGGAGCATATGGTCGAGCGGCCGCTCGCCCTTTATCGCCGCCTGCAGATAGACGGTGATGTTGTCCACCACATTCTTCTGGCCGACATAATCGCCGAGGCGTTGGGGACGGAGTCGTTTCTCTATCGCGAGGTCCTCGGCGACCGGCTGGGTCGAGACGATCCGCTCCTCGCTCATCGCCGCACCTGTTCGCGGATGAGCGCGAGCGCCTCGCGGACGATCTCTTCGGGCCGCTTCTTTTCCTTGTCCTCGATGCGGGAGAGCACCGAACGCACCATGTTCGGATGGTAGCCGAGCGCGATGAGTCCCATCTCGGCCTCGCGCGCCTTCGGATCGGCGGCGGGCGGCATCGTCGCATCGGCCGCCGCGGCGAGGTCCTTCACCTTGTCGCGCATGTCGATGATGATCTTCTCGGCCGTCTTCTTGCCGACGCCGGAGACCCCTTTGAAAAAGGCGGCATTGCCCGAGATGATGGCACCGATGATCTGCGGCACGGATCCGGCGCCGAGGATCGAGAGGGCGATGCGCGGTCCCACCTGATTCACGGTGGTGAGCAGCTGGAACAGCCGCTTCTCGTCGGCGGTGGGGAAGCCGTGCAGCAGGATGGCGTCGTCGCGCACCGTCGTGACGATGTGAAAGGAGACGACCGCTCCCGGCGTGAGGGAGGCGAGCACCGTCTCGGTCGGGAAGACCTCGTAGCCGACCCCGCCGCTTGTGAGCACGATGCAGGAACGCTCGAACACGCCGTGTACGGTCCCTTGGACAAAACCGATCATCGCCTCACCTCACAGCGTGAATGCATGGGTTATCGCGTTCGCGAGCGCGTCGGCGGCGTCCTCCTGCGGCGGCTCGGGGAGGCCGAGGATGACGCGGACCATCTGCTGGATCTGGAACTTCTCGGCGCGCCCGTTGCCGGCGACCGATTGTTTGACGCGCGTGGCGCTGTATTCGACAACCGGCACATTGCGGAGCACCGCCGCCGCGATGACGGCGCCGCGGATATGTCCCAGCTTGAGAGCCGACTGGGCGTTCTTCGCCATGAAGACATCCTCGAGGCTGATGCAGTCGGGCACAAAGCGTTCGATGATGTCGCGGACCCCGGCGAACATGAAGGCGACCCGATCGCGGAACGCCATGTCGCGCGGCGGCATAAGGAGACCGTTGTCCACATGACGAAGCGAATGTCCCTCCCTGCGGATGAGCCCCCATCCGGTCTTGATGCTTCCGGGATCTATGCCGAGTATGAGAGAACCCGCCGGGGAGGACACCGCCGCTTATTCCTCCGGAATGGCGTCGGGATCGGCATCGAAGTTGGCATAGACACTCTGCACATCGTCGCTGTCCTCGAGCGCCTCGATGAGTTTGATCACCTGCGCCGCGACCTTTCCTTCCACCTTCACGGTGTTCTGCGGGATGCGCGCGACGGCGCTCTCCTCTATCGGGATGCCGGCTTTCTGGAGGGCGTCGTTCACCGCGTAAAGGTCGGACGACCGGGTGAGCACCTGCCAGAAATCGCCTGCGTCAACGACATCCTCGCCGCCAGCGTCGAGCACGAGCTCCATCAGCTTATCCTCGGTCACCGCCTCTTTCTTGATGGTGATCTGGCCCTTTTTGTCGAACATCCAGCCGACGCATCCCGACTCGCCCATGTTGCCGCCCCCTTTGGCGAAGATGCGCCGTATCTCGGAGACGGTGCGATTCTTGTTGTCGGTGGTGGCGTCCACCATGATGGCGACCCCGCCGGGGCCGTACCCCTCGTAGGTCACCTCTTCGATCGCCTCGCCCTCGAGTTCGCCCGTTCCCTTCTTTATGGCGCGGGTGATGTTGTCGAGCGGCATGGATGCCGCGCGGGCGTTCTGAATGGCGGTGCGGAGACGCGGGTTGCCGTCGGGATTGCCGCCGCCGGTGCGCGCCGCGATGGTTATCTCCTTGATGAGCTTCGTGAAGAGCTTGCCGCGCTTCGCGTCGGCGGCGCCCTTCTTGTGCTTGATCGTGCTCCATTTATTGTGCCCTGACATGCGACCTCCGTTCGCAAGATTAGTGATGGTCAACCCTAACACAAGAGACGCTTCGAGGCAAATTTTTTGTCACCATGCGATCTCTTCGGCAACACGAATCGTAACATCGGCTCTCCCGACATGTTCATCGCCCTGTTAGACGAACAGGGCGTTCCCGCCGAGATGGATTATTATGGGAGCGATATGTGGGATCAGCCCATCGCGATGGCGACCAGCGCCGAGTCCCTCTACCTTCTCGGTTATACTTACGGTGTCGTCGAAGGGATCACGCCGGTAGGATATGCCGACATGGTGCTCCTCAAGCTGCGCTGAGGAGATCTTTTCCGTTTCGATCCATCGGTGAGCCATCAGTGGCAGTTCGCACCACAGTTATAACTGAATCTCCGGTCGTTTCTCCTCGGCGGCGGCTGTCATTCAAGGGAAGATATTCCCCTTCTTTGCGGAGAGGGGCCAACCATTCAAAAAGTTGACTCGCGGTGCGTTTGTCGCTATACCGTCGAGTGGCTTTTTCTCTTATTCCTTAGTAGAGATAAGAGGGCGTGACGCCGATGAGGATCCTTATCGCATCTTCCGAAGTTTATCCCTTCACCCCCGCCGGGGCCCTCTCCGAGGCGGTCGGCGGTCTTGCGAAGGCGCTCGCGGCGCAGGGATGCGAGGTGTCGCTCATCCTCCCGCTCTACGCGGTCATCGACGCCGAGCGCTTCGGCCTCGAGCGGACGCCGCACCAGTTCCTCATCCCGATATCGGACCGCGATGAACCGGCTGAGATCTGGAAAGGGACGCTTCCCGGCAGCGATATCCCGGTCTATTTCGTCGCGAACCACTACTTCGAGCGGGACGCGCTCTACGGAACCGAGACGGGCGACTACCCCGACAACTCGGAGCGGTTCGTCTTCTTTTCCCGCGCTGTCACCGAGACAGCCGAGAACATCGTCCGTCCCGACATCGTCCACTGCAACGACTGGCAGACGGCGCTCGTGCCGGTGTATCTCAAGGAGGCCTATGTCCCCTACGGCCGGCTCCGTGGCGTGAAGACGGTCCTCACCATCCACAACATCGCCTATCAAGGGAAGTTCTGGATGTATGACCTCCACATCCTCAACCTCGGCTGGAGCATCTTCAGTCCCGACAAGTTGGAATTCTACAATCATATCAACTATCTCAAAGGGGGAATCGTCTACTGCGATGCGGTGACGACCGTGAGCCGGCGCTATGCCGACGAGGTGCGGAATCCCGAATCGGGGCACGGGCTCGACGGCCTGCTCCGCTCCATCGGGGCCAAGCTGAGCGCCATCAGGAACGGCATAGACGACGATTACTGGAACCCGATGAGCGATCCGCATCTGCCGGTTCACTATGATGCTCCCGATACGGAAGGCAAGACGGCGTGCCGCAAGGCGCTTCTCGCCGAGTGCGGCCTCGACCGCGACACGCGATCCCCCGTGTTCGGGATGGTGACCCACATCAACCTGCACAAGGGCGTTGATCTCCTTGTGCGGGTGCTCGGCGACAGCGCCATCTGTGGGGACGCGGTCTTCGTCGTTCTCGGCGCCGGCGAACGGCTGCTTGCCGACACCCTGCGCGGGCTCGCCGAGCGCTTTCCCCGCCGCATAGTGTTCCGGAGCGGTTACGACGAGCGATTCTCGCACCTTATCCATGCGGGAAGCGATTTCTACCTCATGCCGTCGCGCTACGAGCCGTGCGGCATGAATCAGATGTATGCGATGCGGTATGGCACGGTGCCGGTGGTACGCGCCGCCGGCGGCCTCGCCGAGACGGTGATCGACATTGACGAACACCCCGCCCACGGCACCGGCATCGTCTTCCGGGAGGCCTCTCCCGAGGCGCTCGGGAGGTGCATCGCCGCCGCGGTGCGCCTGTTCCACGAGAACCCCGAACGCCGCCTGATGATGGCGCGCCGCGGTATGGCGGCCGACTTCGGGTGGACCGCCGCCGCGGAAAATTATCTTTCTCTGTATCGCAATCTCTTGCGTTGAACTTTTTTTTGAATAGGGTATCTAGGGACGGTGTCTGGAAGGCTTGTCAATCATTTGACGGAGAACAACGCCATGGCGAGAGTGGTTGTCTTCTTGCTCATGTTGGCCGGGTTCCTGCTCATCACGGGGCAGGAGGCCGACAAGGGCGACGCGGTGCAGGATGTCCCCCACGGCAAGATAAACTGGACCAAACAGTATGTCTATGCCACGGGGAGCGGCGCTCCCGATCTCAAGGCGCCCAATGTCGCGGTCGCGCGGCTCGGTGCCGAACGGGTGGCGCGGGCCGACGCCTACCGCAATCTTCTCGAGGCGGTCAAAGGGGTCACGGTGACCGGGAGCACGACCATCAAGAACTCCATGGAGGAGTCCATGGAGGTGAAGACGCATGTCGAGGGGGTCGTGAAGGGGGCCGAGGTGGTGACGACCAAATACTACTCCGACGGCGGCGTTGATGTCGTCATCCGCGTGCCGCTCTCGACGCTCGTCGAAAAGGTGGCGCCGACCCCTGCGGCGACGAAGGAGATAGAGAACAAGGAGTCGGTGAAGATGGCTCCTGCGGCGGGTGCCGAAAAGCCGGCAAGCGGCGGGGGCGACCAGAAGGCGATCCTCGTCTTCGATGTGCGCGGGGCCCAGTGCACCCCGGCGCTCTTCCCGGCGGTCTATACGGAGGACGGCAAGACCGTCTACAGCAAGAAACCGGTGCGCGAGGAGGTCCTCAAGACGACGGGGATGATCCACTACATCAAGGACGATCTTGACTCGGTCTCGGCCCTCTACGGCGACGCCGCCTCGATGCTCGTTCTCAAGGTGACCAAGATAAAGAACAAGTCGGATCTCATCGTGGGGGCGAGCGAGCTGGCCTCGATACAATCGAAACTCAAGCCCGACGCGTTGAGCGAGGGCAGAGTGGTCATACTGTTTTAACGGGGGGACGCCATGAGAAGGATATTTGCGGTTTTAGCGTGCGCGGTGCTGTTCGCCGGCGCGTTGTCCGCCACCGAGAAGAAAGTGACGGTCGAGGGGTTCGGCGCCGTCGTGAACGGCAATGTCGAACTCGCCAAGAAGGAGGCGACCGAAGATGCGCTCCGCCGCGCGCTCGAGATGGTCATGGGGGCGGTCGTCTCGGCCGAGACGGTGGTCGAGAACTATCAACTTGTCTCTGACAAGATCATCTCGAAAGTGAACGGCTATATCAAAAGCTACAAGGTGCTCGAGACGAAGGAGGCGCAGGGGGTCGTCACGGTGAAGCTCGAAGCGGTGGTGAAGGAGAGCGACCTCAAGAACGATCTTGAGCTCCTCCAGACGACGCTCGAGCGGATGAACTATCCCAAGGTCGTGGTGATGATGGCCGAGCAGAATGTCGGGATGACCGTTTTCTCGTTCTGGTGGGGCGGCGCCGCGGCGCAGGCGGTCCAGACCGACATCGGGTCCGCCGAGCAGGCGCTCACTTCGGCGCTCCTCGAGAAGAACTTCCGCATCGTGGACCGCAACGCGCTCGCCTCGGGGGTCAAGGTGAAGCCGGCCTATCAGGTCGTCGACATCAGCAATCAGGACATCCTCGAGATGACCAAGACGCTCGACGCCGACATCGTCATCGCCGGCAAGGCGATGGCGCGCTCGGTCGGCAGCATCGCCGGTTCGCAGATGACCTCGACGCAGGCCAATGTCACCATGCGCGCCATCAACCTCAAGGACGGCAAGGTGCTCGGCTCGGCCTCGGCGCAGGCGGCTCAGCCGCACATAGACCCGGTCACCGGCGGCACGCTCGCCATAGAGAAGGCGGCCAAGGAGGCGAGCAAGAAGCTGGTCTCCGACATGGTCCGCTCGTGGACCCAGTCGCTCAACAACGGCGAGGAGTACACCGTCGTGGTCAACAACCTTGCCGACTCGGTCGCCATGTTCAAGGCGGAACAGGCGATCCGCGCGAACAAGTTGGTGACCGGCGTCATGCTCCAGTCCTTCGAGGGGAAGACGGCGACCTTCCGCGTCTCGTTCCGCGGCGCCGCCAACGCCCTGGCGCAGGGTCTGTCAAATGAATACAAACCGGTCGAGATTTCGGCGAAAAAAGTTGTCATCGAACCGAAATGACCTATAATGAAGTGTTTTTGTCGGGGCAATTCGTGTCGCAGAACACTATCAAGGTCAAGGAGGTTCGGACCATGAGCAAGATCGCGTTCTTCTGTCTTTTGTCGCTGACCGCCGCGCTGCTTGTCGGCTCCTGCGGCGGGCCGAAGAAACAGGCCGCCATCGCGCCGGCCGACACGGTCGATTATTCGAAACTGGTGACCCACGGTCCCAAGAAACGGATCGCCATCGCCGAGTTCGTCAATAAGACGCAGTACGCCAAGGGGCGCATCGGCACGCAGGCGTCCGACCAGCTCGCGACGCATCTCGTCAAATCGAACGCCTTCATCGTCATCGAACGCGAACAGCTCGCCAAGGTCATGGGGGAACAGGCGCTCGGCCAGACCGGCGCGGTGAAGGGCGAGACGGCGGCCAAGGTCGGCGAACTGCTCGGCGCACAGGCGCTCATCACCGGCTCGATCACTGAGTTCGGCTTCACGCAGGGTACCACCGACGGCGGCGTCTTCAAGAAGAAAGTGCAGACGGTTCGCTGCGTGGTGAACATCCGCGCGATAGACACCTCCACCGGCCAGATCATCTTCGCCGAGAACGGCGAAGGGATCGCCGAGACCGAGGACACGCAGGTGTTCGGCTTCGGCAGCAAGGCGGGCTATGACGAGACGCTCAATGACAAGGCGCTCAATCAGGCGATCGTGAAACTGGTGAGCAACATCGTCAAGAACCTCGACAAGGTCCAGTGGACCGGCCGCGTGGTCAAGATGACCGATTCGGGCAAGGTCATCATCAACGCGGGGCAGGACACCGGCCTCAAAGAGGGCGATGTGTTCGTCGTCAGCAAGCTCGGCGAGATGCTCACCGACCCCGATACCGGCGTGGCGCTGGGGCGCGAGCCGGGCGAGGTGCGCGGCAAGATCAAGGTGACGATGCTTCAGGATAAGATGTCGGTCTGCGATGTCGTCGAGGGTGGCGGCTTCGAGGCCGGCGATCAGGTCAAGATGGCGGATTGACGGAGATTTAGGAGGTCTTCCCATGCGGTACATCGTTTTCGGTGCGGTGCTTCTCACCGTTGTAGCCGGATTCTCGTGCAACACCATCAGATCGAGCGAGAGCGGCGTCGGCAATCAGGGCTTGCTCGCGATCTACTGCGAGCCGGAGGACGCCGATGTCTATGTGGACGATGTCCTGCAGGGGAAGGCGAAGCAGTTCGACGGGCGTCCCGCCTATCTGGAGCTCTCCTCGGGCTCCCACAAGATCCGCCTTGAGGCGCCGGGGTATGAGCCGTACCGTACCGAACTCTATATCAGCGAAGGCAAGGAAGAGCTCAAGATACGGTTGAGGAAGAAGTAACCCGGATCGAGGGGAGGATGCCATGCGGACCGTGCGCGGTGCGGTGATAGCGGCGATAATGGTGTGCCTGATGCCGGTGCTCCTTGGAGCGGCCGAGTGCGGCCCCGCCGGCGCCGTGAAAGTGGACAAACTCGATGGCGTGGCGAAGAGTTCCCCCGACCAGCAGGCGTGGACGCCGCTCAAGCAGGGGCAGGAGGTGCCGGCGACCCATTTCGTGAAGACCGAAGCGGGCGCCCGGGTCATGCTCCTCTTCCCCGACGGCTCAGCGCTCAAGGTGGGAGAGAATTCGCTCGTGAACCTGAGCGAGGTTTCCTCCAATTCCTCCTGCGAGCGGGAAAGCTACAAGGTGAAGGTCTTCTTCGGCAAGATATGGTCGAATGTCAAGAAACTCGTGAGCAAGAACGAGACGGGCGGGTTCGTCGTCGAGTCGAAGAACGCCGTCGCCGGCGTCCGCGGCACCAGTTTCGGTTTCATCGTGAATGCCGACAGTTCGGGCGCGCTCATGGTCGAGACGGGACGGGTCGAGATCGCCTCGTCCGCGAAAAAGGCCGAACCGCGCAAGCCGATGAACATTCAGGAATGGAAGAAGAATCGCTCGCGGCAGGAGGTCGCCGGTCCGACGGAGATCTCTCAAAAGGAATGGGAGGCGATCGTCGTCGAGGCGATGCAGATGGTCAAGTTCGCCGCCGACGGAACGCTCTCCAAACCGGTTCCCATCGGTCCTGCGAACGCCGACGCGTGGTACCGCGAGAACGCCCCGCTTAAATGATCGGCGAAAAGCTCTACTCCTTTTTCATCGAGCGCCGCGGCTGGATACCCGCCGGTTTTTTCCTGCTCTGTTTTTTCATTCTGTGGTTCCTTCCCAAGATAACTGCCATACTTCTCGCCGCTTTCTTCACCGCCTACGCCGTGTCGCCGGTGGTCGCGTTCCTCAACGCCCGCCTGCGGATGCACCGGGCGCTTGCGACGGCGCTCGTCATGCTGCTGGGGATACTGTTCGTCACCACGATCCTCTTCGTCGTGCTTCCGTCGCTCTTCGCGCAGCTCGCCGAGGCGGGGAAGAAACTGCCGGCTCTGCTCGTTTCGATGCTCAACTGGCTGTATGAGCAGGCGTATCAGTACGGCATAGACCTCAACGAATATCAGAACCTCACCGAAGAGGCGCTCCTTGAACGCATAGGAACGCTTCTGCCGGCATTCGATTCTCTGCCGCACTTCGTCAGCACGGTATTCCAGAAGACCTTTTCGTTCCTTTCGTTCCTTTTCTATCTGCTCATCTATGCGGTCATCTTCTTCTTCATGAGCATGCGGCTTCCCCAACTTTATCAATCCATCGTTGGGCTTTTTCCTCCATCGCGTAAGGCCGAATTCCACGAGTGGATCGAGAAGTTCGACCATGTCCTCAGCGGCTTCATCCGTGGTCAGCTGACGGTTTGTTTGGTGCTGGGGACCCTCTATGCGATATGCCTCACGATCGTCGGTCTTCCCTCCGGCGGATCGCTCGGCGTGGTCATCGGCCTGTTCTGTCTCGTTCCCTATGTCGGGATCATCACCGGCTTCACCGTTTCCTCGCTCCTTGCGTTGAGCGCCGGCGGATGGCTTCTCGCGCTGAAGGTTCTTCTGGTCTTCGCGGCGATACAGACGCTCGACGCGATCGCGATAACGCCCAACATCATGGGCCGGCGCGTCGGCATCAGCCCGGTGCTCGTCATCGTCGCACTCTTCGCCGGCGCCGAACTGGCCGGGTTCCTCGGCGTGCTCGTTGCGGTGCCGACCTTCGCGATACTCAAGCTCATCGGCGAATATCTCCTCGAAAAGTACAAGGCGAGCGAGATATACCGGGCCGATCCTTCCCGTCAACCCTCTTCAGTTGACTAATCGCGCTGAGCGATATACCCTTAGAGTCTCGTAGGCGCCAATGGAGGTTCGCGTGTTCTCTCTGCTGGTAAAAGATCTTCGTGAACAGCATGGCTCACTCATGGGCAAAGAGGTTTCTTGTGCGGGCTGGGTCCGAACGGTACGCGTTTCGAAGAATGTCGGGTTCATCGAACTCAATGATGGGACCTCGTTCACCAATGTCCAGATAGTGTTCACCGAAAAATTACCCGAGTTCGAGACCATCTCGAAACTGGGGGTCGGTGCTGCGATAGCGGTGAACGGTACCGTGGTGGCGAGCCCCGGCAAGGAGCAGGCCTTCGAAATAGCGGCGAATCAGATAACGATCGTGGGGCAGTGCGATCCCGACTATCCACTCCAGAAAAAACGGCACTCTTTCGAGTTTCTTCGGACGATCGCCTACCTGCGGCCCCGCACGAACACCTTTTCGGCGGTCTTCCGGGTGCGGAGCCTCCTTGCGCATGCGATCCACACTTTCTTTCAGGACCGCGGTTTCGTCTATGTGCACACGCCGATAATCACCGGCTCCGACTGCGAGGGAGCGGGACAGATGTTCCGGGTCACGACGCTCGATCCTAAATCGCCGCCGCTCACCGACGAGGGTTCTATTGACTTCTCGAAAGACTTCTTCGGCAGGCAGACAAATCTCACGGTGTCGGGGCAACTCGCCGTCGAGAACTTCTGCATGGCCTTCCGCAATGTCTATACCTTCGGGCCGACCTTCCGTGCCGAGAACTCGAACACCCCGCGTCACGCGGCCGAATTCTGGATGATAGAGCCGGAGATCGCCTTCGCCGGTCTCCGAGAGGACATGCAGCTTGCCGAGGATATGACGAAGTTCATGATCCGCTATGTGCTCGAGAAGGCGCCGGACGAGATGCGCTTCTTCAATACGATGATAGATAAGGGACTTCTCGACCGCCTCGAACAGGTTGCGGGT
>CAYNMQ010000053.1:0-10697 GCA_964398245.1 uncultured Spirochaetales bacterium
ACAGCGCGAGGAGTTTCTCGACCTCGTCGCGCCGCCAGATGCGGCCCCACGGGTTGCCGGGCGAGCAGACGAACACCACCTTCACCTTCTCTTTTTGCAGAAGGTTCCGCAAACGGGAGCATCGTGGCAGAATACCCTCCGGCGCGTCGAAGGAGAGGAAGGGGGAGCCGAAGAGCGGCGGCAGGTTGCGGTAACTCTCGTAGACCGGCTCGAAGGCGAGCGTCGTGAATCCGCGCGGCAGTTTCCCGGCGAGGTAGGTGTAGATGAGCGAGAGCGCCTCGGGCGCGCCGTTGGTGATGAGGAACTGAGCGCGGGCCGGGCCGTGCGGCGCAAAGAGGGCGCAGGTCGCGTCGAGCAGTGCGGCGTCGCCCTGCCCCGGCGCGTACTGGTGCACCGGTTCGTCCACAAGGCGGCGCAAAGCATCGAGCAGTTCCGGCGGCGGCGCGAAGCCGGGAAGCCCCTGCGCGAGGTTGATGCCGCCGCCCGCCTTCACCTTGTCCGACATATAACTGATGAGCGAGCCCGCAGGCCGCGGATAGGGACGCATCAATGCCTCCGTCTCACGCCAGCGGGAGATCGGCATCGACGCGGCAGAGCCGGTCGTGCAGTTCGACGACCTTGCGTATCGCCGGGTCGCCGATGGCCTTCTCCTCGCGATGGACGAGGTGACAAACGCGGTAGGATTCGCTTTTCATGCGATAGTCATCAAGCCACCGGCGGTATCTGTCGTGCTCATTCTCGTCAAGGAACGGAAAGACGGCGGGCGGGCGGTCGCCCGCCTTGATGCGCCACGGCTTCGGCGACAACCGCGCACGGAAGCATGACTGGGTCCGCGTCAGGTTCACATACATCGGGTCGGCGCCGAGCGAGCCGAGCAGGTCCAGCGTCGCCGGATCCTTCGGGCCGTAGGCGCGACCGGTGAACAGAAGCCGCAATCCGGCGCAGGTGCGATAGAGACGGAACGGATGATCGCGGTGCTGTTCGCCCCACGCGATGATACGCGCCGTCTCCTCCTGCCGCTGCGCCTCGGCGAGCGCCCGTTTTTTTGCGGGACTGAAGAAGAGCGCCAAGGCCTTGAACACGCCGCCGGCCGAGAAGGGCTTGAAGTCGACATCGGCGAAAAAGACGCGGTCGGAGTTGAGAACGAGCGCGCCGTAGCGGTTGCGCGAGACGACGGCGATCTCTACGGCGTCGTGAGTGAGACGATCGACGACCTCTTCACGGATGGGAGTGGCGTACTCATATTCCTTCGATCGCTCCCGTTGGCGGGACCGAAGCGCCTCCTCTTCCGAAAGTTTCCTCATTTCCACGACGCGGTCGAGCATCTTCCGGGCGCGCGATCGCGCGTGTTCGAGAGCGTCGCTCGCCGAACGGGTCGACCAGCCGTTGGCGATGACCGATTCCTTTCCCTCGCGCAGTTCGTATTTGGCCCAATAGGGCGGGATGTTGATGGGCATCTTTTTCTCCTCCCTGAACAGAAAAGATTCTACCCGTGCCCGGATCCACAATCAAGATATTTCACCGCACGGTCCGTCGCCGCGCTATCCTTGCCTTTTGTCAGGGTCGCGGTATAGTCGTCCCGCATCTGCGTTGAGGGGGCTTTCATGTTCTTCTGCGTTGACATCGGCAACACCAACACGGTTGTCGGGATCTGGCGCGACGGCGATCTCGCGGCGCGCTGGCGTATCGAGACCGACCGTCATGCCACCTTCGACGATCTCACTGCGAAACTGCATGCACTTATGATGATCGCCGGCATAGCGCGATCCGAGATCGAAAAGGTCGTCGTCAGTTCGGTCGTCCCGGTCTGGGATCATGCGTGGGAACGCTTTTCCCGTGAGTATCTGGGCAAAGAACCGCTTTTCCTTACCGCCAAGACCGACACCGGTATCGTGCTCGCCATAGAAAACCCGACCGAAGTGGGAGCCGACCGCATCGCCAACGCCGTCGCGGCGATCGAGCGCTTCCCGCAGGGGGCGATTGTGGTGGACTCGGGGACCGCGATCACGGTGGATGTCGTCTCGCCCGACCGGCGCTACCTCGGCGGCGCGATCATGCCGGGCATTCTCATCGCGCTCGAGGCGCTTTCGGCGCGCACCGCGAAACTGCCGCGTATCGCCTTGGACAAGCCGCTTTCGCCGCTCGGGCGTTCGACGACGACCGGCATCCAGAGCGGGATGTATTACGGCTTCGCCGGCATGGTGGACCGGGTCGTTGAGGAGATCAGGGCGGAACTGTCCTTCGCGCCCCGGGTCATCGCCACCGGCGGTCTTGCCGGAAGCCTTTCACAGATATCCCGCTGTATCGAGGAATATGACCGCGATCTCACCTTGCGGGGACTTTTGCTCATAGCGGAACGGAACTGACGGAGATCACCTATGTGGCGCACCGCCGCAAGCAGTGAGCAGAAGAAGGCGATACTCGACCGCCTCATCCCCCTGACCAAGGACGACTATGTCGATGCGGTCATCGCCTTTTCGGAAGATGCCGATTCCGCGATACGGGAAGCGGCGTTCGCGGAACTCAGAAAGGTGTCTCCCGCCGACCTCATGCGGCGGATCGGCGCCTCTGCGCTGGCGCCGACGATACGCGCCGCCATGCGCTACTGCGTCGTTGACCCGCACCCCGGCGTCGTCGCGCGGCTTATCGCGTCGCGCCATGTCACCTGGCCGCTCGTCACCGAACTGTGGATGCGCCCGCAGGAGGAGTTGTGGCGCACGCTCGTCGCGACCAAGAGTTTCGTCGTTCTTTCCCACCCCTTCCGTGAAGAGACGGCCCGATTCCTCGACTCGTTCAGCAGGGCGCTCGCCGCGGAGTACCGCGAACAGATAGGCTGGGTCACCGAGAAGGATCTCGCCGCCGCCGGGAAACCGACCCCTGCCGCCGAACCGGCGCCGGCGACGCCGCCCCCTCCCTCCCCGTCCGCGGCTCCCGACACCCCCGGGCGCGTCATCATCGCCGGCGTTGACACGCTCCTCGATGAGGGAGGCGCGGAGGGCATAGCCCTTGAGAACGAGAAGATCGTCGAGGAGGGCCAGCAGATCGATGTGGCGGGGGCGCTCTTCGATACCGGCAAAGGGATCGTCACCGAGGAAGACGAGGTCGTAGATCTCGATGCGGTCGAGCTCGATGTCCCCGACTTCATGCTGAGCGACACCGTTTTCGAAGGGCTCAGCCGGGAAGAGGCTGCGCAGATGAGGACGAAGATAAGCGAGATCATCGGGAAACTCGCCATGCCGCAACTCGTGAAACTGGCGACGGTGGGGAACATGGAGGTGCGTCGGATCCTCATCAAGGACCCGCGGCGTCTCGTCGCCATGGCGGTGCTTTCCAACGGCGGGATCACGGCGACGGAGATCGCCGCGCTCGCCGGCAACCCGATGACATCGCAGGATGTCGTCGAGCACATCGCGAACAACCGCGTCCTCGCGAAGCACTACATGGTGAAGTTCTCGCTCGCCATGAACCCGAAGACGCCGGTGAAACTGGCGATGCGCTATGTGGAGGTGCTCCGCCGCGCCGACCTCAAGAAGGTGGCGGACAACAAGAATGTCTCGCCGCTCATCCGCAACATGGCGAAGAAACGGATGATATGATGGACGGTGAGCGCATCTTCACCGTCACCGAGCTGGCTCACCTTCTCAAGACGGCCGTCGAGACGCAGTTCGGCGTCGTCGCGGTGCGCGGGGAGGCGACGAACATCAGGACCGCCCTTTCGGGACACACCTACTTCACGCTCAAGGACGAGGGGTCGCAGATGCGCTGTGTCCTCTTCAAGGGAACGAGAGCGGCCGCCGAACGACCGCTCGAGGAGGACGCCGAATATCTCGTATGGGGACGCCTCTCGCTCTACGAGCCGCGCACCGAGGTCTCGCTCGTCGTGAGCTTCTTCCTGCCGGCGGGAGAGGGGAAGGAAGCGCTCCGTCTCAAGGCGCTCAAGGAGAAGCTCTTCAAGATGGGCATCTTCGACGAATCGCGCAAGAAGAAACTCCCGCCGATCGTCGAGCACATCGGGGTGGTCACCGCGGCGGGAGGAGCGGCGATCCAGGACATCGTCCGCGTCGGGAGGGACCGCTATCCGCCGCTTCGCATCACCCTCTACCCGGCGCTCGTCCAAGGCGAGGATGCCGAGGGGACGCTCGTGAACGGCGTCGAGACGCTCGGAGCGCTTCCCGGCATTGACGCGATCGTCGTCGGGCGCGGCGGCGGCTCGAAGGAGGACCTGCGGGCGTTCAACGGCGAGAGACTGGCGCTGGCCGTCGTTGCCTGCCCCGTTCCGGTCATCGCGGCGGTCGGTCACGAGATAGACAGGACGATACTCGATCTCGCGGCGAGTTACTCGGTCTCGACCCCCTCGGCCGCCGCGGTGCTGTGCACGACGCCCGTCTCCGATCTCCTTGACCGAACGGCGGCGCTTTGCGACGGCATGGCGGCGGCGGCGGATCGGCTTTTGCGGGAGCGGCAGATGCGTCTTGACCGTCTCGTGCTCGCGATCCCTCGCCCGATCGAATGGATACAGCGTCTCGCGAACCGCCTCGCCGGTATCGTCGCGGCGTTGGAGAAACGGGCGATGTCCGTGTTGCGCCGCGACGAACAGCGGTGGGCAGGGTCAATGCTCTCGTTGGAGAGGCACAATCCCGTTGCGCCGCTCGAACGCGGATTCGTGGTGGTGCGTCAAAGAGGCATGATGGTCAAACGACGCGCGATCTTCGATGCCTCCTTGCCTTTCACCCTGCGGTTCGCCGACGGCGAGACGCCGGTGAGGCCGATCCGTGAGAAGGGGGAAGGTGATCGCTAGGCCTGCTCCTCGATCGAGAAGAAGCCGTTCCTGACCGATGCGTCGAGGTCGGCGAGCATCGCCTGCATCTCTTCGGGGGCGGTGTCGGCGATCCGTCCGCCCGGCATGATCTGGACCGAGCGGTCGCGTCCGCTCCGTTTCGCGTGGTAGAGCGCGAGGTCGGCGATCGAGACGGTCTGTTCGATGTTCAGCCGTTCCGGCGTGTCGAGATAGAACGGCAGGCGGGAGAAGCCGACCGAGACCGTCTTCCGGATGAATTCGCCATGGGTCGTCTTGAGCAGGGCGTTGCGGAGGAGCGATCGTATCTTCGTCGCGAACGCCGGCAGATACTCCGGCACGCTGTTCTTGAGGATGATGAGGAACTCCTCTCCTCCCCACCGGATGACGACATCGTCGGCGCGGACCGCGTTCTTGAAGAGAGCGGCGATCTGCGTGAGGATGAGGTCCCCCGAATCGTGGCCGAACCGGTCGTTGACCTGTTTGAAGTGATCGAGGTCGAGGAGGAAAACGCCCCATATCTTCTCCCGGTCGAGCCGGCGAAGGTCATAGCCCGAAACTGCGTGGGAGCGGGCCCGCAGGTAGCTCGCCGCCTCCGCTTTGAGTATCTCCGAGAAATAGCGCCGGTTCCGCAGGCCGGTGAGCGGATCTATGAGCGACATCTCACGGAGCATCTCGTTGGCGACCGTCAGTTCGCGGGTCTTCGCGTCGACCATCCGGGAGAGCCGGAGGTTCTGCGCGCGGACCGTCCGCATGCGGAGCAGGAACACGGCATAGACGAAGAGCGCGATGAGCACGACGACGAGCACGCGGAAAGAGGAGGTCTGATAGAAACGGGGAACGATCTCGACGGAAAGGGAGGCTCCCTTCTGATTCCACAGCCCGTCACTGTTCGCCGCGATGACCGAGAAGGCATAGGTGCCCGGCGGCAGGTTCGTATAGAGGGCGCTCCGTTGCGTGCCGGCCGTCACCCAATCGCGATCGAAGCCGTCGAGCCGGTACTTAAAAGTGATGTACGCCGGGTTGATGAAGGAGAGCGCGGTATAGCGGATCTCGAGCCGATCGATGCCGCCGACGGCCGATACCGTCGCCCCGGAAGCGACCGGCTTGCCGTTCACCGCGATCTCTTCGATGCGGACCGGCGGCGCCACGGTGTTGGTCGGGAGGTTCTTCGGGTCTATGACGACGAGGCCGCCGACGGTGGCGAAGTAGAGCTTTCCGTCGCTGCCGCGCGCGGCGCTCTGCTGGGTGCCGCCGACGCATTCGGCGCTCCTCAGGCCGTGCGCCGTCGTGAGAACGAGAGGAGCGAGATAGGGGACCGCCCCTTTGAGATACAGCGTCGCCTCGCTCCGTTCGACGCGGAGAATGCCGCGGTTGGTGCCCATCCACAGGTTGCGGGCGTCGTCCTCGACGATACTGAGCACGAGGCTCGAAAGAGCGCTCTCATGGAACCTCACGGGCGTCAACATCTCGCCGTCCCAGACGAACAGGCCGTTGCCGTTGGTGGATATCCACACGAGGCCGAACGAGTCTATGTGGATGGTCTGTATCGCCTTGGTAGGCAGGGGCTGATTGAACAGCCGGTCGCCGGGAACGAACCGGCCGTCGCGGTAGACCGAGATGCCGCCGGTCGCGCTGGCGAACCACAGGTCGCCGTCGGCCGATTCGCGGATGAGCCGGAGAAAGTTGTCGGGAAGGCCGTCGTCGTCGGTGAAGTGTTCGAACGCTCCTCCCTTCCAGCGGAGCGCGCCGCCGCCGCGCACGAGGATCCAGAGGGCTCCCGAACGGTCCTCGTACACGACGGGCACGGTGTCGGCGGGAAGGGGAAGATCGATCCGCTGTATCGTCCTGCCGGGCTCCTTGCGGAAGAGCCCCTGTCCTTGGGTGGCGATCCACAGCGATCCGTCGCGCGCCTCGAGGATGCCGAGCACCATGGCGCGTCCCGTCGCCGCCCGCAGATGGTGCAGTAGCGTCAACCGCTCCTCGCGCACCATCCCGACCGTCCCCTGATAGGTGGCGAACAGGATGTCGCCGCCGCGTCCTGAGGTCACCGGAAGGATGATGTCGGAGTCGAGTCCGTTGCGGGTCGTATAGAGCGTTATCTGGTTGTCGGAGAAGCGGTGGAGTCCGTTGCCCGCCGTCCCGACCCAGAGGTTCCTCTCGCGGTCCTCGAAGAAGGCCATGACCGGGCCGATGTGGTTGACGGTCGGATCGTTCGGGAACCGGGTCCCCGTCGAGGTTATCTTCACCATCTCGTACTCGCGCGAGCCGAACCAGAGGTTGCCGCTGTGATCTTCGAAGATCGTGTCGGCGAGGAGCGGGGAGCCGGTGGCAAGATACTCTTGCTCGAAGCGGCCGTCCTCGGATCGGCGGATCATGCGGGTATAGGTCCCGATCCAGAGGCGGTCGCGGCTGTCCATGAAGAGCGTGCGCAGGATCTCACCGTAGGAGGAGCAGGCCGGCCGCGTCCCCGGAGTGAAGCGACAGAGGTGCGCTCGTCCCGAGATGACCCACAGCGCGCCGTTGCGGTCGGCGAGGAGGTCCCGGAAGTCGTCGTCGGGAAAACCATGATCCGTTCCGTAGCGGGTCACGGTTTCGTCGGAAAATGAGAACAGCCCGTGCGCCGTCGCCGCCCACACGACGCCGTCGGTCGGCTCGGCGAAGCCGAAGACGGAGAGTTTCCTGAGCGTTTCGCCGCCCGGTCGTGAGAATCGTCCGGATTCCCAACGGGAAAGGCCGTTGTAGGTGCCGATCCAGAGGCGTCCGCGCCGGTCCACGAACAGCCGCAGGATGTGGCGGCTCGGTATCTCCGGCGTATTCTCTTCGGTGTAGATGGTGAAGCGGATGCCGTCGAAACGGACGAGCCCCTCTTCGGTGGCGAGCCAGAGATAGCCGTCGGGCGTCTGTGCGATGGAGAGCACCGTGTTGACCGGCAAACCGTGCTTATCGAGCCACGACTCGTGAATGTACTGCGCTATCTCCCGATCGGGCGCCAAGGCAGGAAGCAGCGCCGGCGCCGCCATGAGCAGGCTCAAGAGCACCCACCGCATCGAGAAGACCCTCCCTTTTCAAAAAGGATGCTAACCCGGAAGAAACAAAAAGCAAGCCCCGGCGGTTGAAATTGCTTTTGTTGTGCAAACCCGTAAGGTGAGAACGATTTCTTCAGTGAAGAGGAAAAGGAGCGGAAGGTGATTCGCGCAAAAACGAGAGCAGGATTCGCGGCGGCGGCAGTTGGTCTGTTCTTTTCCACCTACGGCGGCGACGCGGCTTCCGACCGTGACGCGCCGGCGGTGTCCGGTTCGATGACGGTCGCGGCGCCCGACGAAGGTCCGCTCCATACGCCGCGCGAAACGGTAGAGCCGATCGGCCGCTATATCAAAGGGACCGGCGTCTTCTTACGCGACATCGCCTCGAAGAACGGGAAGAAGCTTCACATTCTTCAGCGCGGGGACCTTGTGATAGTGACCGGCAATGCGATGAACAACGAAGGTGTCCTCTGGCGCGAGATAACGGTCAAGACGGCCAAGGGGGCGACGCTTCGCGGGTGGGTGGACGAAAAGTACCTCGCCGAAAAGAAGGAAGATACGCTCGGCGGCCCGTCGTTCCGCAAGACGATACACCTCTCGCCGTTCCCGAAGGTGAAGGAGCATCCCGGCAATCCCCGCGTGAAGACGCGCGGCGTCTATATCACCGTCTATTCGGCGACACCGAAGAACATCCGCCGCTACTTCGCGCTTGCCGAAAGCGGGATGATCAACACCTTCGTCGTGGACGTGAAGAATGTCGAGGGCGAGATACTCTTCAAGAGCGCGGCGGCGGAGAAGTACTTTCCGGCGGCCAACAAGCGGGTCGTCTACAAAACGATGCCGCCCTTCATCGCCGAGGCGCGGCAGAAAGGCATCTATCTCATCGCGCGGATGACCGCCTTCAAGGACAACTATTACGCGCTCGCCTATCCCGACCGCGGCATCATGGTGCCGGGCACCGACCAGCTCTTGCGCGACCGCGACAAACTGGTGTGGGTGACGCCGCATGACCGCCACTACTGGGAATATCTCATCGAACTCTCGCTCGAGGCGGCGGCGATGGGATTCCATGAGATACAGTTCGACTACCTGCGCTTCCCTGACCTCAATGTCGAGATGGACACGCGCAACACGCTGAACGAGAGCCGGCCGCAGGCGATACAGAACTTCCTCAAGTATGCGTACGAGCGGCTCTCGAAAGCGGGCGTCTATGTCGCCGCCGACCTCTTCGGGCTCGTGCCGAGCGTCGCCGACGACATGGCGATCGGGCAGTACTGGGAAGCGATCTCGAATGTGGTAGATTATATCTGTCCGATGATGTACCCCAGCCACTATGCGACCGGCTTCGCCGCGCTTGCGGTGCCCGACGCCGATCCCTACAAGACGATAAAGCAGTCGGCGACCGACGCGCTCCGACGCAACAAGCGGATCCCGACGCCGGCGATCATCCGCCCGTGGATACAGGATTTCACCGCCTTTTGGATAAAGGGGCACATTCCTTACGGTGCGAAGGAGGTCGAGGATCAGATCCGCGCGCTCCGCGAACTCGGCATAGACGAATATCTCGTGTGGAACCCCCGCAATGTCTATTCGCGGATAACAGTGCCGCCCAATCCCGCAAAGCCGGCGAAATAGTTTTCGCCCGCCTTATCTTGCAGTCTGAGAGACTGCCGGCTATAGTATGTCATCACTGACCGCAAGCGAGGCCGCCCATGACAACCCGCTGGAGTCTCAAAGAGTTGTATCCTTCCTTTTCGTCGCCGGCGTTCGATCGCGATATGGCGCGCCTTGCCGAAGAGGTCGCCGCATGGCGGCGCTGGGGCGATCGGCGCCTCTCCGGTGCAGGGAACTCTCAGCAGATCATCGAGGAGTACCTCGAGCGGCGGATCTCCTTTTCTCACCTCGAAGAACGACTGGGTGTCTTCGCGAGCCTTTCGCTGTCGGTGAACACGGCTGACGCAGCGGCGCGGCGGGCGCTTGAGACGGTCGAGCGGATCGTCGCCGATGTCGCCGAGGACAAGGTGCGCTTCGCCCGGTGGCTTTCCCGGCTTACCGAACAGGATCTTGCTGCGCTCGAGAAGCGTTCCCCGCTCATTGCCGCTCATCGGTTCCACCTGCGCGAGGTGCGCGAAAATGCGCAGCACCTTTTGTCCGAACGCGAAGAGGTGCTCTTTGCCAAGATGCGGATCACCGGTTCGACCGCGTGGGCGCAACTTCAAAATACGCTCACTTCAACGCTCATGGTGTCGGTTAGGAAAGGGAAGAAAGTCGAAGAGGTGCCGCTCTCGGTGGCGCGCAATCTTGCCTACGACCCCGATCCGAAAGTTCGCAAGGCGGCCTACGAGGCGGAGCTCGCCGCCTACCCCGCGATCGAAGAAGCGGCGGCGGCGTGTCTCAATGCGATAAAGGGCGAGGTCATCACCACCGCCCGGATGCGTGGTTTCGCAAGTCCGCTCGAGATGACGCTCCACTACGCGCGAATGGACCATAAGACGCTCGATGCCCTGCTTACCGCGATGCGCGACAGTCTGCCCCATTTCCGTCACTACCTCCGGAAGAAAGCACTTCTTCTCGGCCATCGGAAGGGGCTGCCCTTTTACGATCTTTTTGCACCGATGGGAAAAAGCACGATGCGGTTCACCTACGAGGAGGCGCACCGGTTCATCGTCGAGCACTTCTCGCGTTTCAGCCCGGCGCTCGGCTCGTTCGCCGACAACGCGTTCAGGAAACGCTGGATAGATGCTGAACCGCGCAAGGGCAAGGTTGGCGGTGCTTTTTGCTACAATATTCATGCCATCGGAGAGAGCCGCATCCTTACGAACTTCACCGGCAGTCTCACCAATGTGCTCACCATCGCGCACGAACTCGGCCACGCC
>CAYNMQ010000054.1:0-10634 GCA_964398245.1 uncultured Spirochaetales bacterium
CCGATTTCCTTGATAAAGACAGCGACAACGACGGCCTCGCGGACAAGGACGAGGAGGCGCTCGGCACCGACCCGATCGACAAGGACACCGACGGCGACAACTCCGATGACCTTGCCGAGATCGTCTATGGCTCCGATCCGACCGATCCGAACAGCACGATACCGGCGGGACTCTTCTTCGTGGTGCTTCCTTACAAGGCACCCGAAGATGTCCAGCGGACGCTCGAGTTCTCGACCGACTTTTCGACGGTGGATATCGCCATCCTGCTCGACCTTTCGGGCTCGATGGAACAGGAGATGGCCAATCTGAAACAGGAAATAAAGACCAAGATAATCGAAGGCATCCCGCAGAAGGTCCCCGGGCTCGATGTGGCGACCGGTTTCGTTCACTTCATGGACATGGAGAACGGCAAGATGTTGGTCGTGGACCATTATGTGAGCAAAGACGCCGATTCGGTCCAGAATGCAGTCAACAATCTGCCCAAGACCTATGGCGGCACCGAACCGATGCAGGAAGTGCTCTATCAAACGGCGACGGGAAAAGGTCTTATGGCTCAATATGCTCAGAGTCCGATGGGCTTCCCGGCGGTCAACATCAACATCCCACCCGCCGACTGTTCCGGTCCCGACAAACTGGGACCGGTCGGGGGACTCTGTTTCCGAGAACTCGCTCTCAAGATATTCATCATGATCACCGATGAGGCCTTCCCGGTGCTCGGCATCAAGAACGGAACCCCCGCCTGCACCATGAGTTGTGACGGATGCTGGATGGATCCCAATAACCATGGAGCGATGACCGAGGACGCCATCAACGCGATGAACGGCATCAACGCGAAGTTCATCGGCATAGATTCGGGATTTTCCTGTTCGCAGGTCGACGAGAATTACAACTGCGTGGGGACCTACTCCGAAACGAACGCATCCAAAGAGGATTTCGAGAAGGTCGCCGAAGGGACCGCCTCCGGCAGCGCCAACGGCCAGTATGTCCTTTCCCACACCGGTAGTTGGGACGGCTCCGGGCTTTCGGACCAAGTCGCCGATGCCGTCAAAGAACTCACGACCTACATCGAGAAGGACATCACGACCGGCACCGAGTCCGATGAAGAGTGCAATGGCGTCAGCGCAGCGAACTTCGTCGTGAGCGCCAAACCGAACAAGGCCGATCCGACCGACGGTTACGACCACAAGGACGAGACGACATTCTATAAGGTGAAACCGGATACCATCGTCTATTTCGACATCCACTTCCACAACGACTTCTGCAAGAACACCTCTACCAATCCGGTCGTGTACAAGGCGCGCATCCGCGTCCTTGGCGAAGGGGCGTTCCTCTCGTCGCGCGAGATACAGATAATCATTCCGGGGTCCGAGTCTGAGTAGCACCCGTCCTCCTGACCGCACGGTATCGACACCGGCGGCTGAATCACTCCCAGAGACCGCGATCGCGCGAACCGTCTCTTCGTCCAGCCGTTACACGATAAAGGGCGAGAAAGGGCGCGGCGGCATCGGGCGCGTACTTATCGCGTTCGATGAGGAAGTGGGGAGAGAGATAGCCATCAAAGAACTTCTCCCCGCCGACCGGCAGGAGGAACATCGTTTTCCGGAACCGGAAGAGAGCTCGCGCCGGGCGACGATGTCCCGCTTTCTTCGAGAGGCCCGCGTCACCGGACAGCTCGAACACCCGAGCATCGTGCCGGTCTATGAGATCGGCGCCAAAGAGGACGGAACGCCATATTACACGATGCGGCTCGTGCGCGGCGAAACGCTCTCCTCGGCGATCCGCGCCGCCAAGAATCTGCACGAGCGGCTTCGCCTCCTCCCCCACTTCCGCGATCTCTGCCACGCGGTCGCCTACGCCCACAGCCGCGGCGTCGTCCACCGCGACATAAAGCCCGACAACATCATGATCGGACAGTTCGGCGAAACGGTGCTCCTCGATTGGGGACTCGCCAAGGTGCGCGGCCAGACCGACGATCGCGCCGACGAGATGGCCGAAGGTCTCTCCGCGCTTCGCAGCGTCTCGGGACCACACACGCTCTCCGGCAAGGCGTTCGGCACCCCCGCCTACATGGCGCCGGAACAGGCGCGCGGCCTCATCGAAGAGATAGACGAGCGGAGCGACATCTACGCGCTCGGCGCCGTCCTCTATGAGATCCTGACCGGAGAGCCGCCCTTCGACGGACGCACCGCCGCGGAGATCGTGGCGAAGGACTTCACCGACGGACCGATTGCGATAACGTCTCTCGTCCCCGAGGCGCCGCCTGACCTCTGCGCCGTCGTCGCCAAGACGCTCGCAAAGAAAAAGGATGCCCGGTATGTCTCGGCGCGCGAGGTCGCCCGCGAGATAGAGACCTACATGGCGGGTGGCCGCATCGGCGCTTACGAGTACAGCTCATGGGAGCTCATCAAGCGATTCGTGCGCAAGAACCGGGCGCTTTCCCTGCTTATCGCGGCATCGTTGCTCATTCTCATCGTCGGCGTCGCGGCGGTCTTCCTTGCCTGGCGGAACGCCATCGAAAGCGAGCGGACGGCCCATCTCAACCTCGCGCTCGGGTATCAGGAGAACGCCGAGCGGATGCTCCGCGAACGACGGTACGACAAGGTGGAGATATTCGCCGCCGCCGCCCTCTGGCATAATCCGTGGAACCCGCGGAGCCCCTACCGGTTCCCCGATCTCGATGAACGGCCGCGCGCCGAACGGAGCGCCGGCACCCTCTCGGCGAGATCCAGCCTCTATCTCGCCCGCATGAATCGGAACGATGCGCTTCTCGCCGCGGTCATCCACGACGGTTCCGACACCCGCGCCCTCGCCGTTTCGCCCGACGGATCGCTGGCGGCATCCGCTCAACGCGACGGCGCCATCACCCTCTGGGATGTCGCGGCGCAAAAGGCGGTCGATCGTCTCCTCGGCCACCGGGACGAGGTGACCTCCGTCGCGTTCTCCCCCGACGGCACGATGCTCGCATCGGGCAGTTGGGACCGGACCGTCCGCTTATGGGATCTGCGGAGTCGCACCGAACTGGCGACGCTTTCGGGACACACCGACGAGGTCTATGCCGTCTGCTGGGCCGATGACAACCACACCCTCGTGTCGGGTGGGAACGACGGGATGATCCGCCTCTGGGATGTTCAAACGCGCCGCGAGACGAACGCCTTCTCTCTCGGCGACGATAAGATCCGCGCCGTCGCCGCCGCCGCAAGAACCATCGCCGTCGGAACGACCGACGGGGAACTCTTCCTCATTCGAGAGGGGAAGGTCTCCCGCCGCCATCTCCATACTGAAGCCATCGCCTCCCTCCGTTTCTCCGCCGACGGGCGAAACCTCTACACCGCCGCGTACGACAAAAAGGCCATCATCCTCGATACGATGACCGGTGCCGTCGTCACTTCGATCTCCTATTGGGACGCGTTCTTCTCCATGGATCGCGGCGGCGCCCGCGTCGCTCTCGCATCGCGCGACGGCAACATCCTGCTCTGGGATCCCTCCCGTAACAAGACCGAAACGCTTCGCGGACACGATGGCGCGGTGCAGGCGCTCGCGCTCACACCCGACGGCGCGCGCGTCGTCTCGACCGGCGCCGACGGCACCGTCCGATTCTGGAAAACGGCGGTGGAGCGTTCGGTGCGCACGCTCACCGGGCATCGCACCTACATCCCCGCGATCGCGGTTTCTCCGGACGGCAAAACTCTCGCCTCGGCAAGCTGGGATCGAACGATCAAGATATGGGACATCGCCGGCGAACGCGAGCTTCGTTCGATACCCTGCGAAGAAGGGTGCATCGCGCTCGCCTTCCATCCGCATCGCGACCTGATCGCGGCCGGCGGACAGGGACGCCGGATCATGATCTGGGAACCGTCGTCGGGGCGGATCGTCGCCGTGCTCGAAGGCCATGACGACACCGTCTCCGCGCTCGCCTTCTCGCCCGACGGCGACCTTCTTGCCTCGGCCAGCTGGGACCGGACGGTGCGTTTATGGGACATCGCCCAGAGACGTCTCGTCCGCCTTTTCACCGAACATGCGAGCCCCGTCCAAAGCGTCGCCTTTTCGCCCGACGGAACGACGCTCGCCTCGGCGGGACGCGATAAGGTCATCGTCATACACCCGGTCACCGTTGCCGGAAAGACAACGACGATCGCAGGGCATACCGCCAACATACTTTCGATAGCCTACGCTCCCGACGGCCGAGCCATCGCATCGGCAGGAGAGGACGAGGTGGTCATCGTTCGACGCCTCCCCGACGGCGGAGAGATCCACCGGTTCACCGTCCCGGGGGCCTCGGTCGCGGCGATCGCCTTTTCGCCCGACGGGCGCCACCTTCTCGCCGTAGGGAAACAGGCGTTCCTGTGGGACATGGCGCATGGCGACGAGGTGTTGCGGCTCCCGCTCCTGCACGCCGGCTATGCCGCGGCATTCCTCCGCGACGGTTCCCGTTTCGCCTTAAGCGAAGGCGCCGCCGTTCATGTGTATCCGGCGCAGTTCTCTCTCTGGGAAAAGGACCCGGCCGACCTTCTCCACGAGGCGGAACAGCGCTCACACTACCGCCTTGAAGGGTTCCGCACCGTCGCCATCGGACAAGAGGGCCGGTGAGCCTTCGTCTTCTCAGCTCATGTGAAGAAGCGTTTCGCGAACCACCTTCGCCGCGAATGCCGTCGAGGCCTTGCTGGCATCTATGTCGGGGGTCAATTCGACGATATCGGCGCCGATGAGGTGAACCTTCTTCTTCTTGAGAAGACGGAGCACCTCGAGGTAATCACCGAAGGCGTGGCCGCCTGCTTCCGGCGTGCCGGTCCCCGGGACAAAGGCCGGATCGAAGAAATCGAGGTCGAGCGAAAGATAGACGAGCTCTCCTTCCGCGATAGCACCGGCCATCTCGGCGATGTCCTTCACCGGCACGATGCGGTGCTCCTGCCGCCGCAGTTTGAACTCTTCCCGGGTCCCGCTTCTGACCCCATACTGCACCAGTTTCCTGAGACCCTCCTGAAGGCAGAGCCGCATGACCGACGAGTGACTGAGCACATCGCCGGCGTAGCGTTCCCGGAGATCCGCATGGGCATCGAGCTGGATGATGGTGAATTCGGGATAGACCTCCTTGAGCGCGAGGAAGAGCGGGTAGGTGATGAGATGCTCGCCGCCGATCGCGAGCAGTCGTCGGTTGGTGAGCGTCAACTCATAGGCCGTCTTATGGCTCTCGGCGGTCACCACATCGGGACTGCCGACCATGAGTTCGAGGGCGCTCCGCTTCACCTCGCGCACCATGAGCGCCGGGTTGCCGACCATGAGCGGCAGGTCGCCGATGTCATAGAACGCGATCTCCTCGAGGCTCCGCTCGCTGTGGAACGAGAAATCCTCCAGCGCCTCGTCGGAATAGGCGCGGATCTCGCGGGGAGCGAACCGGGACCCGGCGCGGAAACTCGCGGTCCCGTCATAGGGGATACCGACCATGACGATGTCGCATCCCTCGATGGCGGGACGCGAACCGATGAATCGCGCGATCGTCGGACTAGCCATATCCTCCCCCTGACAAGTTCGTTCTACGACTCGCTCGTCCCCGGCTTGAAGTTCTTGCTTTGCCACTGGAAGTTGTCAATGAGAACCATCGAATCGAGAATGTGATCGCCCAAGTCCCAGATGGCAAGCCGGAGCGTGATGAGCTCTCCCGGCAAGACATTACCGCGGACCGTCAGCCAGCCGGTTCCGCCGTGTCCTTCGAAGCCAGTTCCCACGAGTTCCTCAGTTCCCTGACACGAGGTCACCGACCAACCGCTTCCCGAAACATTGGTGCACTGCTTGAAGAGACCGTTGGGAGCAAGGTTCACGCCGACCGGGTTCTTCATGTCGTCGACCGCAAGGTTCTTGTCATAGGGGTTGAGGAGCGTCGGGTCGGTGGGATTGTTGTTGTAGCCGCTGTCGAGCAGGGCGATGAAGAAGTCGTTGTACTGGGTGCAGATGTAACTGGGATACTCGATGGTGAGGAAATAGATATTGAACGAAAAGGAGTGTGCGCTCGGCGGCACCTGAATCTTGAAGGTCACCATGACATTGTCGTTCGCATTGCCGGTCGTCCCGGTGCCACCGCCACAGGAAGGAGAAGAAGGATATTTGTTCCCGTTGGCGGCATACCAGTCGCCCGGAGCCGCCGACGAGGTATTCTGGCTGAAACTCGTGTTCGACGGCGGGTTCTGGGCCTGTCCCGACGAAAGGGCAAGCACCGTTCCACCGTGCCTCGGTTTAATGACATTGCCCAAAGCAGACAGGAGGGCATTCGAATTTATGTTGGGAACTCCCGTGCCATTCGTCAAAGTGATGTTCGCCTCGACGACCCCGTTGCAAAGACCTATCGAACGGGCATAGTCGAACGGATCCTTCGTGCCGAGGTTGAGCCCCGTATCGCAATCGTAAATACCTTCATCTATCTGGCCGTCGCAGTTGTTGTCCACACCGTCGGGGATCTCTGGGGCGCCCGGATAAACCGCCGCGGGATCGGGGCACTCCTGCTCGGTCTCACAACAATCGGGCGGCGTATCGCAATAGGTCCACCCATCGCCATCGAAATCGGTGCCGTTGTCGACCATTCCGTCACAGTCGTCATCCACGCCGTTATTGCACACTTCGAAGGTGGGAAGCACCTCGCCGTTACATTTGCTCCATGTGCCGTCGCTCTTGCAGACCCGCACCGCCGCTTTACAGGCACCGACCCCCTTCTTTTCAGCCGGCCCGCTGTAAGGGCACTCTTCGGTTGTATCGGGAATGCAGTCGTATCCGGCATAGTCTATGTCTTGGGCAGGCTGATTGTCGTCGGGGATCTCTCCGTCACTCGGCTGGCTTCCGGGATCATCTCCGGTGGAAACCCCCGTGTCGGAAAGATCGCTCCCCTGATCGACATCCGCTCCCGGTTTGGCCCGGCACTCGTTGGCAAGAAGGTCACAGTAAAAATCGGCGCCAAGGATAAGGCAATCGGCATCGCCCGTACAGAAAAGTCCGCCGGTACCATCGTTGCCGTCATCGGTCGGTCCGCAGGCAAGAAACATGAAAATCACCGCTGCCAAAGAGAAAACCATACGCATGACGCCCTCCAGCGAAATGTGTTGTATCTCTCCCTTACCAGAAATGATAAAAAAGGAAATCTCAAAAAGCAAGCACTTTTTCAGGCCTTCTCCTGCGCAACATAGACGATCGGGTCCCTCACACCCGCCTCGGCGAACCCCTTGAGGCGAAGGCGGCACGAATCGCACCGGCCGCATGAGCGCCCCTTCTCATCGGGATCGTAACAGGAATGGGTGAGGGCATAGTCAACGCCGAGAGCCAGCCCCCGTTTGATGATCTCCCCCTTCGTAAGACGGAGCAGCGGCGCCTCAACGACGATGCTATTTCCTTCGGTGCCCCTCTTCGTGCCGACGGCAAGCAAGCGATTGAACATCTCGACGAACTCGGGACGACAGTCGGGGTATCCCGAATAGTCAACGGCGTTCACGCCGATCGCGATGCGCGAAGCGCCGATATCCTCGGCATAAGCCGCCGCAAGGGAAAGGAAAAGGAGATTGCGCGCCGGCACATAGGTGCTGGGTATCGCCGCCCCCCTTTGATCAGGTACGGTCAGCGCATGATTGGTCAACGCCGAGGAAGCGAGAAACGAAAGGTCAAGATGAAGCGTCTTGGCGCGCTCCATCAAACGATACCGCTCAAGGGTGAGCGCCGCCGCGCGCGCTTCGATCGCATGTCGTTGTCCATAGATGATGGTAAGCGGGAACACCTCGTCGCCGCGTGCGATGACCATGGCAAGCGTCGTGGTCGAATCGAGACCTCCGCTGAAGAGAACGACCGTTCTCATCCCGTCCTCCGGCGCTCCATGCGACGAATGAAGGCTCCGGCGAGAACCACAAGCGATCCCAAAGCGCACAGCGGAAGAGCCGCCAGCGTCGTTTCCCGGAAAAGACCGGCGCCGGAGGCCGCCAAAGCGACCACGGTCACCGTATGAACGCTGAAATGCCGTCGCAGGGTCCGTTCGATGCGCCGGACGAGCGAAAGATCCTTTTCCTTCCCGTGACGAAAGCGATCGTAGCGGACGACGAGCATCGGATAGACCACAAGAAAGACGATACCCCCGATCAAAGAGGGAAGCGACTCACGCGCCGATAGCGTAAGACCAAGGAAAAAGAGCCAGACGATACCGCGGCTCGTGTAATAGTTGAACATGCCGCCGAGACGCGAGGTCCTGAAGGTGAGCCGCGCCGTCTCGCCGTCAACCGCCGAAAGGATGGCCGCCGCGGCAAGGAGGAGCGCGCTCCACCCGCCGCCGGCGAAGCCCGGAAGAAAGAGGAGCAGGGTCGCCGCGATGCCGAGCACGGCCACGACGAAGGTCCACACATTCGGATCGATGCGCAGGTTCGCGGTCCACGAGGTCACAAAGCGGCTGAGCGGCCGCACGAGGGTCCGCTCGACGATGTCGTCGCCTTTGTGGACCGCCGAACGCAGAAGGAACTGCTCAGCGCGCGCGATGTCCGCCGCCTGTCGGATGGTGAAGTAGGGCGCCGACACCACGGCGACGCGCGCATCCTGTCGGCGCAGCAGGAAGGCGCGGACCTGCGCCCAGAGCGGCTCGTCGCTTTGCCACGACAGATGTTCCGGCAGAAGCCGGGCAAGCCCGATCGGCTCGAGCGTCGCCGGATCGCACGCCACCACGGGCGGGGCGAAATTGACCGTGAGATTGCGCAGAAGGCGCGCGTCGAACAAGAGGAGCGGATCGACCAGCACCACCGGGCGCTCTATCGCCGCCGGCACGGCATTGACGATCCTGACGCCTCCCGCTCCGCACCCGGCGGGAAGGTGCGGCGCAAAGACCTCTTCGGCGCCGTAGTAGCGCGCCACCGTGAGCGCCGCCCGTTCGGTGAGCGAAAGACCGAGCACCTGACTCTGCGTCTCGATATCGCGCGACGGCGCCACAAGGATGAGCGGAGAATGCATCGTCATCACCGTATCTCGACATAGAAACCGAGCTGCATGACAAGCCGTCCGTCGCGGAGAAGCGGGGCGGGCGGATTCGGGAAC
Source organism: uncultured Spirochaetales bacterium (assembly GCA_964398245.1). Classification (GTDB taxonomy): domain Bacteria; phylum UBP6; class UBA1177; order UBA1177; family JAKLFG01; genus CALITV01. The sequence continues at coordinate 9,046 of CAYNMQ010000054.1, forward strand.
GGCGCGGCGGCGCGGAAGGCGTCGATCGCCTCGCGATCGAGGATGTCGGCACCCGACGAGAGGATGACCTTGATGTCGAGAACGGCGCCATGAGCGTCAATGACCGCCTCGATCTTCGTGTAGCGATCCTTGAACCCGAAGATGTTGCCGCCCGGGTCATGCACCATGAGCACCTTCCCCGGAGCCCAGTGGTAAGATACCGCCCGCTTGATGCGGTTGTAGTAATCGGCATAGAGGAAACGCTGCGCGTTGAGCGCCGTCTCCTCGTCCTCGGGGACATCCTTGAGATAGTCATTCGAAGGGCTCACGAGCGCCGTGTCGCTGCCCCAGAAATAGGGCAGATAGCGCGCCGGTATGCGGAGTTCCGCCGGCTCCTCCCCTTTACGGTCGATCCCGTCGCTTCCCGAGAGCCTCCCCGGTTCCTTCTTCTCGGCACCGCGCTCCAGCTCGCCGCGATCTCCTTCGAAGCCGGCGATCTCTCCTTTCTTCACCTGTTCCTCGACCTTCTCGCGCCGCTCGGAGGCCTCGCCGGGGAGGGCGAGTTCATCGGAAGGCGGCGTCACCTTCGCCTCCTGCGGCAGAGCAAGGCGCTGCAGTTTCTTTCCCCTCACGGGAATGTCCTTGTCGAACGCGCTCCGCGTCTCGCGGGGGACCTGACTATCCCACTTGGCGAGGAATCGCGACGAATCGGGTTTCTTCTCGTTCTCCGGGCGCGCAATGTCAACTATCTGACCGGAAGGGATTTCCACCTTCTCCTCTTCTTTCTTTTTCTCGTTCTCCTTCTCCAAGGTGGTCTTCTCCGCAAGGGGTGTCGCGGGTCGCACGAACAGCGGCCCCTCATCAAGAAGCCTCACCGAGAGAAGATCGTCTGACGGCGACTCGATGTCTATCCGCAGGAAGAGGAACAACAGCGCATGGAGCGCCGCCGACAACATTACGAAGATCACGATCGGGGGCGCCCCGCGTCGTCGGGACGAATATGCGTGGTGAGCGTTACTGCGCTTCATGAGAACAGGATACCATCACCGGGGCCGACAGTAAAGATTTCGAGGAATAAAATGGCCGTTCGGGTGATCTACTCTGCGGGCTCGGCGGAGTTTTCGGGAGGCACCCACCCCTTCGGCGGCACCTGACACTGCCCGTCAATGAACTTCATCCCTTTCGGGCAACAGCGTCCCTGCCCGCCCTCTTCGTAGCCGGCGGGACACAACACCGTATCCACCTTGTCGGTGTATTTCGAGCAATGACCGTCCATGATGAAGTTGTATCCTTCTTCACAGCAGAGATAGTCAACAAGATGGGTGCCGGGACCGCAATTGTCGAACGCACGGAACTCGACCTTCATGCAGGTGTCGTCGTCGCGCACTCTGCCGGCAGGGCAATCGCCGCTCGGATTGAGCTCCGACACGATGTTGAACTCGCCGACATAGACCGTCCCGTCGCTCATCGAGAGACTCGTCGTGTAAAGATATTTGTTGTTGTTGAACTTGCGGTCTATGAGCACGATGAATTCGTAGTTGCCCGGCGCAAGGTCTATGGGCCGGTCGGTGTTGAACGGGACCACTTCCCTCACAAGGAACTTGCGTCCC
>CAYNMQ010000055.1:0-10610 GCA_964398245.1 uncultured Spirochaetales bacterium
GCGCGCCGCACTCGCCCTACCTTACCGACGAAAAATATCTCCTCGCGCTGAACGAGATCTCCCGCGAATACGCGATCCCCTTCCACATCCACATGGCCGAGACAGAGAACGAACAACGGCGATACCACGAACGGCACGGCCTCCGCGAATTCGAGCGTTTCGCCGAACTCGGTCTTCTGTCCGAGCGGTTCATGGCGGCCCACTGCGTCTGGGTCACCGAGAACGAAATGGAGCTCATGGCGCGTCACGGCGCGACCGTCATCCATTGCCCCTCGAGCAACCTCAAGCTGGGAAGCGGCGTCGCGCCGGTCACGAAGATGATGAAACGAAAAGTGAAAGTGGCGGTCGGCACCGACGGCTCGGCAAGCAACAACAATCTCGCGCTCCTTGCCGAGGCGGAACTCGCGGCGAAGGTGCAGAAGGGCCTGTCCCGCGACCCGACCGTGCTCCCCGCGATCGAGGCCCTGCGCATGACGACCAGCATCCCCGGCTCGGTTCTCGGCGGATCGCTGGGACGGCTCGTCGAAGGAGGGAACGCCGATCTGCTGCTCGTCCGTCTCGACTCGTGTTCGATCTCACCGGCGCACGACCCGGCGGCGGCGCTTCTGTACGCCTCCTCACCGGGCGACATCGCCAGCGTCTGGGTGAACGGACGCCGGGTGGTCGAAGAGGGACGGATACTTTCACTCGATCTCGCGCTTCTTGGAAAGGAGATCCGGCGACTGGCGGCGACGGTGCGGAGCACGCTCGCATGAAAAGAGGACCGCTTCCCCTACTCTTGCGACGCCGCGATATCCCTTACACGCGTCTCCTCATCTGGTTCCGCGGGGGCAGTTCACTCGAAGAAGAACAGGAGCTCGGCTGGGCGCACCTTGTCGAGCATCTCCTTTTCAAACTGAGACATGAAGGACAGACGATCGCCGAATTCATCGAAGCGACGGGAGGAGTCACCAACGCGTTCACCTCGCATGACGCGCTTGTCGTCGAAGCAACGGTCCGGAACGAAGACACGGCCCGGACCATGCGTTTCCTCGGCGAGGTCTTATCGAGGCCTCTTACGACCATCGGACGCCGCGATTTCGAAGAGGAGCGGTCCGTGGTGCTCGAAGAGCTCCGCCTTTACGACGACGAACCGAACGAGCGCCTCTTCGTCGAGGTCATGCGGAACCGTTACCCGGAGCATCCATACGGCCGCGAGATCATCGGTACGGCGCCATCGTTGAAGCAAGCCGATCTCGCGGCCCTTGAACGGTTCCTTCGCAAGAAACTCTCTCATGATCCCTTCGTGGTGATCGCCGGGGGGACCGGCGAGCCTCAAACGCTCGCCCTGCCGCTCTGTCCAGCCCCACGGGCTCCCCGCCTCGGATCGCGGCCGACCAGACAACGATTCGTTATTTCCCACGGGCAGCAAAAGAACTACCTCCTCGCGGCATGGCGTCTCGACACCTGTGACGCCGCACGCCTCGCCGCTCTCCGGCTCCTCCACACCATCGCCTACGACATGGAGGGAAGTCGTTTCCGCGACCGACTGGTCTACGAGACCAATACCTTCGACTCGCTCTCGATGAGCATCATAAACGGCGTGCGCGGCATCTCGTTCGTCCAGAACGCCGTGTACGAGCCGACCCGCAGCATGTACCGCCTGAAACGGTGGAGCGCCGCGTGGGAACAACTCTCTTTCACACAGGATGAGGTCGCCCGCGCCCGCGAGGTGATCCTGAGCGACGAGTGCTTCGCTTCCGAAGGGATCGGATCCCTTGCAGAAACGACAGGCATGAGCTGGCTCATGTTCGGCGATCCTTTTCGGCTCGAGCGCGACATTTTCTGGCACATTTCCCACCTGACGGCGCACGATCTCTATACCTTCAAACAAGAACATCTCTCTCTCGAACAGGCGGTCATCGGCCTCTCATCTCCCGTACGACATCCCGCAGCGTTTCCGCCGCCGCCCGACCGTCCCCGACCCTCTATCCACTCATCCGGCGCCGTTCCCACCATCATCGTAAAAAAGGGATGTCGCGTCCTTTTACGCGCTTCCCATCATGCTCCTTTCGTCTCGCTCTATGCGCTCAAGAGGAGCGGCGTCTTCGCGGACCCGCCCGGACGCGGCGGCGCCTTCCGTCTCATGCTCGAGACGCTCGCCACTACCGCAAAAGGCCTTTCCCGCGAAAAGACCGACGAGTTCCTCGACCGTTTCGGCATCGCCCTCGAGCCGGTCTTCGGCAACAACACCGGCGGGCTCCGGCTCACCGCAAGAGACACCTTCCTCCCCGAGTCGCTCGACATTCTGAAACGCATCCTCGCCAACCCTCTCAGAGAGGAGGATTTCGTGCGCGAGAAGGAGCTCACGCTTTCCCGTCTCTCACTCAAACGCGAGTCGCCGGTCGCCTTACTCAAGGAGAAGATACACGAGACGCTATTCGCCGGAACTCCCTACGATCACCCCCCTGAAGGAACCGCCTCATCGGTCGCCGCGGTCACTTTCGCCGATATGCGACATATCCGCAGAGAGTTCTTCGAGCGGGATCGCTGGTCGCTCGGCATAGCAGGGGCCGTCGGGCGATCATTTGCAGAAGAGACGGCGACGGTCTTCCCGGTCGGGAGCCGGCCGCCACTTGAGATCCGCTGCCGTTCCACCGTCCCCCTCGGCGACAGAACGGTGTTCGTAACGATCCCCGGGAGGCACCAACGACATATCGTGCGCCTTTTCCGCGCCCCCGGAGTACGCAGTCGTTCTTTTGAGGTCATGCGGCTCATCGAGCAGGCGCTCCTCGGGCAACGGTCGCCTCTTTTCCAGCGCCTTCGCGAGGAGGAAGGTCTCGTGTACAGTTTCGATGTCTGGGGCATGGGAGGACTCACGGAGGGCTACGCGGCCATCTACGCGGCCACCTCCCCCGAAAAGGCAGAGACCGTCATGCGACGAATAGAAGAGACGATCGTCGACATTAGAAACGGAGCGCTTGCCGATCCGTATCTTGCCGAGGTGAAGAACGCGGCACTTTTCGAACATGCCCGCTCTTCGGTCCACAACGAACACCACGCGTTCAATCTCGCTCTTGAAGATGCGCTCAGGCTGCCTTTCGGCGCTTACCTCCGCCAGCCGACCGCGATACAAGCGATCACCCGCGACGACATCGTCTCCTGCGCCGAACGCTACCTCACGCACGGGTTATGGCTTGTCTCCCGGGAGGACGATCATGGCGAAAAGCAGTAAGCGAAACACCTCGTCCGAAAAGAAAGGGGCGTGGTATCAGATATCTCTTCCAACGGACTCCCCCCTCCATCGCTATTATGATATACCGGGCTTTCTCGGAGCCGCCGAGTATGACGACCGCACTGTTCTCTACTTCGAGAAGCACCCTCAAGTCGCCCGACGACTCCGCGGGTTGCAGCCCACCGTCATCGCAAAAGGCGACTGGGAAGAACGATGGCGCGAGTATTTTCGCCCCATACCCTTCGCCGGCTTCACCGTGGTGCCGCCATGGCTCGCCGATCAGGGGGACCTCGTCATCAATCCCGGCGAAGGATTCGGGACAGGACATCACGAAACGACCGCGCTCTGCGGCGAAATGCTCCATGACCTCCTAGGCGACGATACGCTGACATCCCTCCTCGATGTCGGCACCGGATCGGGCATTCTCGCGATCGCCGCGAAGAAGATGCGTCCCGACCTCGCCGTCACCGCCGTGGACAACGATCCGGCGGCGTTGCGGAACGCCGCCGAGAACCTCGAGCTGAACGGTCTGAGCGGCAGGATCGCGCTCTCCGTCACGCCGATCGCGCGGCTGAAAAGGCGTTACGATGTCGTCGTCGCGAACATCGTCTCCTCCACGCTCATCACCCTCTCCCGACACCTTCAGCAAAAAACCTTGAGATATCTTTTATTGTCAGGTATCCTACGCACCGAGCAAGGCACCTTCCCCGCGCTGATGAACCTCGACGGTTTCCGCCTGGTGTCCTCCGTCGGGCGCGGTGAATGGGCGGCGTTCCTTTTTGAGAGGGGGACACATGACGCGAGAGAAAATCGATCGCGAGGCGTCGACGCGGGTGCTCGACGTCACCGCAAACAGCGCCCTTGACTTCCGGCGCGACCGCTACATCCTGCTCGAGATCTACGGACGCAACATCGGCAAACGCCTCGACATCGAAAAAGAGGGTATCGTCATCGGAAGAGCCGAGGACGCCGATATCCCGCTCGACGATCAGAGCGTTTCGCGCAAACACGCCCGCATCACCAAACAGGGGAAGGACTTTCTCGTCACCGACCTCGGGAGCACCAACGGGACCTACCTCAACGATGTGCGCCTCGAAGGCCCCTCGGTCCTCCGCAACGGCGACCGTATCCGCCTCGGCACCACCATCTTCAAGTTCATCTGGTCGGATGACATCGAAGCGGAATACCTCGATCAGCTCTACCAGTACACCATCCGTGACGGTCTTACCGGGCTCTATAACAAGAAAAACCTGCTCGAGACGCTCGAGAATGAGTTCCAGCGGTGCAAACGCTACAACCGGCAACTCACGCTCATGATGATGGATCTCGACCACTTCAAGAAGATAAACGACACCTACGGTCACCTCGTCGGGGATCGCGTCCTCGTCGCGGTCGCCGAGGTGCTCAAGAACTACTTCCGCACCGCCGACTTCATTGCCCGTTTCGGCGGCGAGGAGTTCTGCGTCATCCTTCCCGAAACGCCGCTTCCCTCCGCCCATCTCACCGCCGAACAAATCCACATAACGGTGTCAAACATCAAGATAAGCGACAACGGTCGCGAGATAGGGGACACGATCTCGATAGGCAACGCCGCGTTCGATCCCGCTATGGCATCGTCGCTTCTCCTCATCGAGGAAGCGGACCGGAAACTCTACCTTGCGAAACAGGGCGGGCGTAACCGCGTCGAGAGTTGAAACGGATGCGTACGCCTCTCTCTTCGCTCTTCACCCCCCAGTTCGTGAAGTTCTGCGTGGTCGGCGGCCTCGGGCTCATCACCGACCAGACCATCTTCTTTTTCATGAGTCGTCTGACGGATCCCGCAAGCGTCTTCGTGAACCTCGTATGGGTGGGCGGTTACTCCGCCGCGGTGTTGCAGAACTATCTCATCAATCACTATTGGACATTCAAGAGCGAGATGGGCAACGCGCACGCCTCGGGGAGAGGGTTCATGTCCTTCTTCGCCATCAGCGTCACGGCGCTCATCCCGCGATTTCTCGCCTATAAAGCGGTCATCCTCGTACTGGGGACCGGCCACCTCGTTCTCAACTTCGCCAACCTCTGCGGCATCGGGGCCGGCACGGTGGTCAACTTCTGGGGATCGAAGTTCCTCGTTTTCAGGGAGAAGAAGCGTGCGCTTCCATAAGTATCACGCCGCCGGCAACGATTTCATCGTCACCGCCGATCCGGCGATCACGCCATCCGATGCGCCGCGTCTTTGCGACCGTCACACCGGCATCGGCGCCGACGGCATACTGCTCCATCGTGGCTCCACGGCGGGCGATGCCCGCATGATCGTCGTCAACGCCGACGGATCGGTCGCCGAGATGTGCGGGAACGGCCTTCGCTGTTTCTGTCGCTACCTCATCGAGCAGTGCGTTCTCCGCAAGGAAAGAATCACCGTAGAAACGGGGAAAGGACTCCTGACCTGTGACATCTCCCGCTCGGGTGCCCGGTGGATCATCGCCATCGACCTCGGCCCCGCCGCCGTGACCGCCGAGCCGGCGCCGGGGTGCTGGCATGTCGATGTCGGCAACCCTCACCTGGTCGTGAGCGGCATCAGCGACGAGGGAGAGGCGATCAGGGAAGCCCTCCGTCTCCAGCAGGGATACGAAGGAAAGATCAATGTCGAGATGATCCTCTCGTTCGACCGGTCATATCGCGCCGCAACGGTCATCGTCAATGAGCGCGGCGCCGGCTTCACCCGCTCCTGCGGCACCGGCGGCGCCGCCGTCGTCGCCGCGCTCAGACATGCCGGCATCGTGGCGGCAAAGGATGAATGGACCATTCGTTTCCCGGGCGGCGATATCCGCTATCGCTTCACAGAGAAAGGGACCATTCTCATGAGCGGCGACGCCCATTTCGTCTTCAGCGGGGACACCGATGTTCCGCCCCGCTGATCCGGCGCTCGTCGAACGGTTCCTGACGCTTTGCGGGGCATCCGCCCCCTTCCCGGAGGTCGACTTCAGGAGACAACGGCTCTCGTTCTTCCGCGCGGTCCTCGACGCCCTCGCCGCCCTTCCTCCGGATGTCGAACGCGACACCGCGGTATGCGGCCGTATCGTCTCGCTCCTTACCGGGGCGAAACGGTTTTTCGACATCGCCTCGCTGTATGCGGCCGCCAAGAAGCGCCATGGCGGGGAGCGCGGGCTCGACGCCCCCTTTCATGCAGCCCTTACCGTCATCATCCATGACTTGTTCGCCGCCACGCTCACCTACCACTCTCCCGAACTCGACGCGCTGTTCTGCGAGACACTCGGCGCCGACCGCGAACGATTCATCGAATTGCTCGGCGCGCTCTTCGAGAAGCGACGGCTTTACACCATGCGCCTTTCGCCGGCCATTCAGGACTTTTTCTACACCGTCGCCGACGAGAATGTGCGCCACTTCGTTCAGCACGCGAACATCCACTTCCTCGCCTTTTACCTTGCGACCCTGCGCGACCTCCCGCGGCGCACCGACGCTCATCTCGACAAATGGGTCTCGCTCCTTCTCGCCCCGACCACCAGCCGCGACATAGTGGAGAAGGTCATCGCCGCGATGCGCATCAACCCGGTGGCCGAGGTGCTCATCATGCTCCTCCTCCTTGCACGCGACGAACAGCGTTCGGTCGCGCTTTCCTTACTGCAAGCGCTCCTTGAACGACGGCCGTACCTGCTGAGGGAACAACGCGGCGCCTTGGCGACCGTCCTCGACCGGGCGTTCGCCTCGCATTTCTATGACATACACCGCATCCCGCGGGAGCAGAAGAACGCCCTCGCCAATCTCGCCCTTTTCACCGAACATCCGGCCCCGTTCGAGCGGATGCGCCATCTCCTCGCCGAACCGAACTCTCTGCGCGACCCGAAACGGACCGACACCAAGCGGGTCTGCGTGGCGGCGCTCGCCCGTTTCGGCATGAAAGAGCCCCGCCACATCGCCCACCTGCGCGGCCTTCTGCGCGACAGCTCACTAGAGGAAGGGGTGCGACAGGAGATCCTCTACCGGCTCCGGCAGGTCGCTTCGCCGGATGAGGAATTGACACTCATCACCCCGACCGAGCCGCAGGAGAACGAAGAAGAAAAGACGCTCGTCGCCCGTCTTCCGGAATGACCGCTCACAGCGAGGAGAACAGGCGGGCATACTCCGCCGTCCGGCGCGGACGATCGAGCTCCCGGAGAAAATACTCTCTGACCGTCTCCCGATGTCGGCGGGGATCGCGGCGCATCTCCTCCGTGAATCGGAACGCCTCGTCGGCGTCTCTCGTGATGAGCCCCCACGGCGCCCGGATGTGACGCCGCAGGTCGGTGACCGGCGAAGACAGACACAGGGTCGGAAGGCCGGCGGCCGCGTAAGCGTAGAACTTCGACGGCACCACGAGTCCCTCCGTCCCCTCCTCCATAGCAATGACCCCGATGTCGCCGAGAGCGTAGGTGTAGACCAGATCGGACCGCGGCACATAGGTATGGAACTGGGCGTTCTTTATGCCGTTGGACCGGCAGAAGAAGCGCAGATTGCGCTCCTTGGGGCCGCCACCGATGAACAGGAACATGACATCGGGATCGTGACGGTAGCGACGCATGAGTTCATAAAACACCTCGAAACTGTGGGCGCGCCCCATGTTACCCGAATATAAAATGACGAAACCGGCGGAGATGCCCCACCGTTCCCGGTAAGGGTTCGCCGTCGGAGCGATCGGGGCGATCTCCCGCCCGTCGGCCCAATTCTCTATGACCGTCACGCGCTGTTCAGGAAGCCTGCTATTGCCGGTGAGTATCCGATCGGCCATCACATCGCCGATCACGACGATCTTGTCACAGAGACGATAAAGGATCTTGGAAAGCGGGACGAACAGCGGCGCGAGAAAGGAGGCCTTCACCTTGGCCGCCGCGAGCACCTCGGGGTAGAGATCCTGCACATTGAGAACGAACTTCGCCCCCTTGAGGCGCGCGATGAACCACCCGACGATCCCGATGTACGGCGGCGTCGTAAGCGCCATGACGATATCGTGGCGCCTGATGAAGAGGCCGTGCAAGAGCACCATGAGATAGTAGGAGACCCAGTTGAGCAGTTTCGCGGGCAGGCGAAGGCTCCGAAACGCGAACGACCGCGTCCGAACGACCCGCACGCCGCCGAGCGTCTCGCGCCACGGCGCCTTGACCCGGGTATAGAGAGGAGGTCCCGCAAGGACGGTGACCGCGAACCCCTGCGACACGAGATCTTCGGCGAGATCTCTGAGCAGCTGCCCGGTCGCCGCGATATCGGGATGGTAGTGCTGGTTGATGAGAAGCACCGACCGCGCCATGATTCAGGTGACCTCGCCGTAGAGCCTGTGTTACTCGACCATCTTCGCGCCGCCGAGTCAGACTGTATCAGGTTCCTTATTCATGTCAACGGGAAAAACAAAAGTTGCGGAACCGTTCCGTTCCTGTTACAATCATTTCGTGGTCGTTTCCGCGACCGTAGCGAAGAACTTACCATGGAGGTTCCTGTTGGATCCGCTTCCCGGCAACCCGAGCATGACGCTTGAGTTCGTCTCGGTCCTTTTCTGCCTTCTCTTCAGTGCCTTTTTCAGCGCCTCAGAAACGGCGCTTACCGTGCTTTCCGAGAGCAAAGCGCATCAACTGATCGAAAAGCACCCCCTCGTCGCCGCTTTGCTCAGGAAATGGATGACCAAGCCGAGTCTCCTTCTCTCCACCATCCTCATCGGCAACAATCTCGTCAACATCCTCGCCTCGGTCCTTGCGGCGCGCATCGCCCACCACTATCTCGGGTCGTATGCCGACGCCGCGGCGGTCGGCCTGATGACGCTCCTCATCCTCATCCTCGGCGAGGTCACCCCCAAGACCTACGCGAAACTCAACGCCGAACGCTTCGTCGTTCCGGCGCTCCTGTTCCTTAAGATATTTGATTTCCTGTTCCTGCCGCTTTCGGTCGTGCTTTCAAAGTTCTCCCGCCTGCTGGTCCGCCTCTTGGGCGGGAAAGACACCGGCACCGAGGGGCTGACCCTGACAGGCCACGACATCGCTTACCTTATCAAAAAGGGCAGCGAGCACGGCATCTTCGAAGAAAAAGAGCAGGGGGAACTGCTTTCCTCGGTCGTCGAGTTCAAGGAGACGCTCGTCAGCGAGATCATGATCCCCCGCACCGACGCCCACTTCCTCGAAACGACCGATACGGTCGGAGAGGCGCTTCGCAAGATATCCGAATGGGGGCACTCGCGCATCCCGGTCTACGAGGAAAGCGTGGACAATGTCAAGGGGATACTGCTCGCCAAGACACTGGTCTCTCAGTTCACGACGGGAAGCATAGACCTGAAGCAACCGATAGCCCCCTACCTTCGCAAGCCGGTCCTTTTCGCCCCCGAGAGCCAGAAGATAAGCGAGACGCTCAAGGCGATGCAGGCGCGGCGAACCCACATGGCCGTCGTCGTTGACGAATTCGGCGGGACATCGGGCATCATCACCCTCGAGGATATCCTTGAGGAATTGGTAGGCGACATCAAAGACGAGATAGACAAAGAGGAAGATCCCATCACCACACTGAAGGACAATATCATCAGTGTTGACGCCCATATATCCATCTACGACCTCGAAGAGGAACTGGGGATCAAGTTGCCCGAGGATGGTGAATACAACTCGCTGGGTGGATTCATCACGGCGCAGGCCGGGTGCGTGCCGGCGAAGGGGTATAAACTCGAATATCAGGGATATTTCTTCCGGGTCGCCGAGAGCGACGAGCGCCACATCGCCCGCGTCGAAATACGCAAAGCCACCTAGCCGTCACCCCGCGTCCGCTCGGGCTTTCAACACCGGTGTTGAGAGTCGGCCCCCTTCCTCGGCTAAGTGCCCGACTCCGTGCACTTTCCCGTCATGCACCTCTTTCTGTGCATCGAGATAATCTTGTGATATCGGGACATTAGAGGCAATCACGGCGTTTTTTATGTTGAAAGTCAGGACACCTTATTTCTTCCAGACGAACGCATTGCCTTTTCTGTCCACCGTGATGGTGTCGCCGTCGCCCAGTTCCCCCTTGATGATGCGAGTCGCCAGTTCGGTCTCGATGACGCGTTCGAGGTAGCGCCGTATCGGTCGCGCGCCGTATTCGGGCTCGAAACTCTCCTCAATGACAAGGTCTTTGGCGGCATCGGTGAACTTGAGAGAGATATTCCGTTCGGCAAGTCGCTTGTCAATATCGGAAAGCATGATCTCCACGATGCGGTGGAGGTGCTTCTTGCCGAGCGGATTGAAGATTACGATGTCGTCTATGCGGTTCAGGAATTCGGGCTTGAAGGCGGCGCGGACCCGCGCCATGATGGCCTCGCGCTCCTTTTCCGACACCGTATCGCCTTTGCCCGAGAGCAGTTCACTGCCCAGATTCGAGGTCATGATGACGATGGTGTTGCGGAAACTGACGGTGC
>CAYNMQ010000056.1:0-8611 GCA_964398245.1 uncultured Spirochaetales bacterium
CCGCTCGGCGGCAACGTGAACAATGACTTCCCAGCCCTGCGCCAAGAGAAACCGCGCCGCCTCTATGCCCGAAACTCCCAGCCCCAGCACGAGCGCCCGTGTCATCCGTTCACCTCACCGCACCTTGATAAGCGCTATCGAAAAGAGCGCGAGTAAAATCGAAAGTATCCAGAAGCGGACGATGATCTTCGGCTCCGCCGCTCCGCTCTTTATCTCGAAATGATGGTGGATCGGCGCCATGCGGAAGATGCGGCGCCCCGTGGTCTTGAAGAAGGCGACCTGCAGGATCACCGACACCGCTTCGAGGACGAACAGGCCGTTGAAGACGATCGAGAGCAGTTCGGTCTTGGTCATCACCGTGAAGGCGCCGATGAGGGCGCCGAGCGCGAGCGAGCCGGTGTCGCCCATGAAGATGGAAGCCGGATAACTGTTGAACCAGAGGAACGCGAGCGCTGCGCCGACCGTCGCGCCGCCGATGACGGCGAGTTCGCCGGCGCCGCGGATGAGCGGCATATGAAGGTACGCCGCGAATCCGGCGTGACCGACGAGATATACCACGATGGTCAGAAGCGTCATCGAAACGATGGTCGGCACGATGGCGAGTCCGTCCATGCCGTCGGTAAGGTTGAGCGCATTGCTCGTGGCGACGATCACGAGGACGCCGAAAGGAACATACCACCATCCGAGATCGAAGGTGAGTTGCTTGACGATCGGCACCACCAGCGTCGGTCGAAACCCTTGATAACGATAGAGGAGGATCATGAAGGTCGTGGCGAAAACGATCTGGAGCACGAACTTCCAGCGCGAAGGAAGCCCCTTGGGGTTGCGGCGGGAGACCTTGAGCCAGTCGTCGAGAAAGCCGATGGTCCCGAACAGCACGATGAGCAAAGTCATCGCCTGCACCCAGAAATTATGGAGGAAATCGGTCCACAACAGAACATTCACCAGCACCGAAAGCAGCAGAACGAGCCCCCCCATCGCCGGCGTCCCCGCCTTGGTGAGATGACTCTGGGGCCCGTCGCTCCGGATCGCCTGCTCGACACCGCGGCGCCTGAGGTAGGCGATAAAGTAAGGATAGGCCGCCAGCGAGAGGAAGAAGCCGGTGAAAACCGCCACGAAGGTGCGGAATGTGATGTACGAAAAGACATTGAGCGGCGTAAAAAAGGGCAGCAGCTCCATCTTAAGGTAGTCGAGCATCCTTATTCTCCTTCAAGACGGACGAACAACTCTTCCAAACGATTGCGCCGCGACCCTTTGACAAGGAAGCGACCGCGTTCCGGCAATGAGCTCTTCAGTGCGGCGATGGCAGGGAAAAATGCGAAGCGATCGTCATCCATGAATTCGTCGCGCACCTTTTCGAACTCCTCTCCGAGCAAAAAACTCTTCCTTATCACTGTAAGTGTTCGCAGGTATTTTACAAGTTCTCTATGAAATTTTTCAGAGAATCCGCCCAACTCCGCCATGTCGCCGAGGATAAGGTAACAGGGCTCTCCGGAAGCGGCCGCCGTGCGCACGAAGTGAACGATCGCCTTGTGCATGCTGTCGGGGTTCGCGTTGTAGCAGTCGGCGACAAAGATACGCTCGCCGTCATGGATCTCCTCTCCGCGATACGGCGGCAGCGCGATCGTCTCGAACACTTCGCCCAGCGTCTCGGGGTCGCGGATGAACGGAGCCGCAAGGGCCGCGGCGGCGAGAAGGTCCTCCAGGATATACTGCGGCACATCCGGCACAGCGCACCGATGCGCATGACCGAACCAGCGGAATAAAAGCGTTCCCTTTTCCCTCCCTTCCAGGACGATGTCCGCCCCCTTCCCTTCGGCGCTGAAGGTGACGATCTCGCGGCCTTTCCGCCCGGCGATCCAACGGCTCACGAACGCATCGTCGAGGTTCGCGGCGATCCGCCCGCGTGAATGCTCGAAGATCTCGAGTTTCGCGGCAGCGAGCGCCTCGCGCGACTCGAAGTTCCCGATGTGAGCGAATCCGATGTTGGTGATAAGCGCCGCGTCGGGATCGGCGATCCGGCAAAGGTGCGCTATCTCGCCGGCGTGGTTCATCCCCATCTCGAGAACGACCGCGTCGCAGGACAGCGGCGCATTGAGCATGATAAGAGGCAGGCCTATGTGGTTGTTCAGATTCCCGGTCGTTTCGTGGATCGTGGCGCCGTTCCTTTCGAGGAGCCTCCCCGTCAGGACGCGGGTCGTCGTCTTCCCCGAGGAACCGGTGAGCGCGAGCACGCGCGCCCGCAGTTCGGCGCGGCGCAGGCGGGCGAATTCGGCGAGGAAGGCCACCATGTCGGGGACCTGCGCGTAACGCGCTACGCCGATCGGCTCGCTTCCGACACAGAAGACGCCGCGCGCCGTAAGCTCCGGGACGAACCCGTGCGCGTCGGTCCGCTCTCCCTTGAACGCGCAAAAGATGTCGCCGGGGAGCGCCGTTCGACTGTCTATCGTGACCGTCCCGAAGATCGCCGGCTCGCTGCGGACCGGCGAGCCGCACCGTGCCAGCGCTTCGTTGAGCGTTATATGCGATATCATCGCCATTCTCCCAATGCCTTGAGTATCTCCTCCCGGTCGGAAAAAGGTCTTTTCTCGGTCCCGATCAGCTGGTAGTCCTCAGCGCCCTTTCCTGCCACGATGACCACATCGTCCTCTCCCGCCTCCTCGACCGCCCGCCGGATCGCCGCGGCGCGGTCCGGAACGCTTTCGTGCGGAACGCCCGCCGGTATTCCGCTCAGGATCTCGGCGATTATCGCAAGAGGATCCTCAGTGCGCGGATTGTCGGAGGTCACGATGAGGAGGTCGGCATAGCGCGCCGCGACCGCCCCCATGAGCGGCCGTTTCCCCTTGTCGCGGTCGCCGCCCGCGCCGAACACGACGATGAGCCTCCGTTCTCCCGCCATCTCCTTCGCCGTAATCAGGACATTCTCGAGCGCATCGGGCGTATGAGCATAGTCGACGAACAGGCGTCCGCGCGTTCCCACCCGTTCCATGCGCCCCGGCACGGTGAGGTCGGCCGCGGCGTGCGCGGCGTGCGACGGCCCGACCCACGGCGCGGACGCAAGAAGCGCGGCGAGGAGGTTCGAAAGATTGAATCGGCCCGAGAGCGCGGTCGTGGCGGCGATCTCTTCGCCATGGTAGGAGAGCGTCAGCGCGTACCCGGCCTCGCGCGGGACCGCTTCCTTCACCCACAGGTCGGCGCTCTGGTCGCTCAAAGAGAAGGTGAGCAGGCGACACCGGTGCCTCACCATCGCCGCGATCTCGCATCCCTTCGCGTCGTCGAGATTCACCACCGCGTTGCCGTCGGCCCGCAGATACTCCTCGAACAGCCGCTTCTTCGCGGCGAGGTACGCCTCCTCCGTACCGTGGTAGTCGAGGTGGTCCCTCGTGAAGTTGGTGAACACGCCGACATCGAACTGCGTGCCTGCGATGCGATGCTGATCGAGCGCGTGCGAGCTCACCTCGGCCACGACGAAGCGCACGCCGTCGCGCCGCATCGCCGCAAGCGTCCGATACCATGTCCACGGGAACGGCGTCGTATTCTCGGCGGGCACCGTGCGTCCGTTCCATCGGTAACCGCTGGTGCCGATCAGTCCGGTCCGGCCGACCGTGGAGAGCATCCTTTCGATGAGATGGGTCACCGTCGTTTTGCCGTTGGTGCCGGTCACCCCGATGAAAAGGAGGTCCTTTTGCGGCTCTCCGTACACGAGCGGCGAAACGACGCGGGCCACCTCGTGGATGTCGGTCACACGGAGGTACCCGTCGCTTTCGATGTCCTCCGTCCCTATCGCCGCCGTCACGCCGGCGTCGAGCGCCGCGTTGACGAACGCATGTCCGTCGCACCTCGCCCCTTTCATCGCGAAGAACAGCTTCCCCGGCCCCGCCGCGCGGTGGTCGACCACTATCTCTTTGACCTCTCCGTCGTCGACCGCGAGGTCTTTCACTATCTCATAGGCGATGCGCCGTTTTATCTCTGAGAGACGCATTATTCCTCCTCCTCGCTCTGGCCGTGTTCTTCCTTTTCCTCTTCGGTCTCGACAAGCGCCGTCGTCCCGTCGAGCACCTGAGCTCCCGCTTTCGGAGACTGACGACGGACCGTCCCGGAGGACTTTCCGGAGACCACCGCGTTGAGACCGGCCTGATTGAGCAGATAGGCCGCCCGGTTCACCGGCATCCCCTCCACCTGCGGCACGGCCACCAGCTCGACCGCCGAGGGAGCCTCGCCGCCGTCCGCCGCGGCGAGTGCGACGGTCGTTTCTTCGGCGATCGCTACGGGGATCGGCGCCACCTCTTTGGCGTCGCGCGCCGGGTACACGCCGAAAAGCGACAAGGTGCGCCGCGCCACCTCGCGGAAGACCGGGACCGCGACGGCGCTTCCGAACGCGCGTCCTTCCGGTTCGTCAACGACCACCACCATGACGAGTTTCGGGTCATCGGCAGGCACCGCTCCCGTGAACGAACACACCTCGTCATCCTTGCTGTAACCCTTCAACTCCTTTACATATTTTTGGCTGGTCCCGGTTTTCCCCGCGACCGATATCCCGCGTATCGCGCCCGCCCGTCCGGTCCCCTCTTCGACGACCTTCTTGAGCATGGCGATCATTTTCTTGTCCGATTGATTCTTGAACTCGACGCGCGTAAAGAAGGGCAGGGTTTCATACGCCACCCGGCCGCTCGACGGAACGACGGCACGATCGACGATGACCGGTTGCCACAACACGCCGCCGTTGAATATCGCGGCGACCGCCCGCACCAATTGCACCGAGTTCACCGCGAACCCCTGCCCGAACGCGAAGTTCGCCTTGTCGATGGGCATCCACCGGTCCGGAGGGCGGATGCGCACCGCCGCCTCGCCGGGCAGTCGTATGCCCGTGCGCTTGCCGAAGCCGAAAAGCTCGAGATAGCGGAAGAGCGTTTCCGAAGAAAGGCGATCCGCGATCTGCACCGTGCCGATGTTCGAAGAGTACATGACGACCTCTTCCACCGTCATCATGCCGCGCGGTTCGTGGTCCCTGATGGGGCGTTTTCCGTAAATGATGGTGCCCCCATATCCGCTGAACCGCTCCCCCGGCCTCACCACATTCTCGTTCATCGCCGCGAGGATGGAGAATATCTTGATGGTGGATCCGGGCTCGAACATTTCGGACACCGCGAAGTTGCGACGGCGATCGAGCGGATAACGATGATACTCCTCCGGGAAAAAACCGGGGGCGTTCGCCATCGCGAGGATACGGCCCGTCGTCGGGTCCATGACCACCATGGCGCCCCACTTCGCCTTGGTCTTCTCGACCATCTTGTCGAGCTCCTCTTCCGCGATCTGCTGGATCGCGATGTCTATGGTAAGATACAGGTCGGCCGCCCGCGCCGAGTCCATTTCCTTCTCGACCTCGAGCATCCCTTCGCCGCTCCCCGGTATCGCGAGCCGGCGCACCTTGATCTCGCCGCCCGAAAGATAGTCGTCGAACGAAAACTCTATGCCCCCCTCTCCTTTGCCGGTGTTCCCGGGAACCCACCCCAACACATTGGCAAGCAGCTTCCCCTGCGGATAGAGACGCTTGAATCCATCAACGAAGATGATCTGGTCGAGATCGGCGGCGAAACGCTGGAGGCGGCGGCGCTGCTCCTCGTTCTCTCCCTCCGCACCGCGCCGCCGGTCGAGCTCCCGCAGGCGCGACGCCGTCTTCTGACGCATCTCGTTGACGCGGCGGACCACCTCGTAGGAGACATCCTTCTTCAGATAGCGGAAGTTCGACTTCTTCTCCAGAAGACGGAGCACCTGTTCCTCGTCGAGGTCGGCGGCGTTCGCGATGAGCGACGCGATCCCCCGTTTATCCCTGACGCCGTTGGGATCGACGGCGAGATCTATGCGCGGTTCCGAAATGGCGAGCACCTCGCCGTTGCGGTCGTATATGGTCCCGCGGCGCCCTTTGATGGTCCGTATGACCTCCGAGGAAGCGGAATAGCGGTCCAGCTCCTCGTGACGCAGTATTTGAATGTGATAGATCCTATAGAAGATAAGAAGGAAGAAAGCGGCGACGATCCCCGCAAAGACGGCGAATATCCTTTTCTCGCGCCTCATCGCTCCACATCAGAGCGGTAGAAGTCGGTCTTTCGTCGCCGGTTGCAGATCGAGCTCGCCAGCGCGCTTCAGAAGCGCCGGGGCCGAGATCAGGCGAAGATAGCGCGTCTCGATGTCGGTCTTCCGGAAGTTCTCGAATCGCGCCTTCTCCATCTGAGCGGTGAGCTGGATCATCTGCGCGTTGCGGTAACTTTTCAGATACGAATCGAGAACGAGGAGCGTCGCCAGCACGAAAACGGCGGCGCTGAACATGAGAACTCCCGGTGAAAAGAGTTCGAGCTTCGCACGCACCCGACGCATCTCCAGCACTCCGGGGAACACCGATTCCTTCTTTGTCCTGATCGGTACGGCGCCTGCGATGGAACTCCTCCCGCATATGTCAGTTCTTGACGAGTACTGTGAGTTTCGCGCGGGGCGAGCGCGGGTTCGCCTCGGTCTCCTCGGGCGTCGAGGCACGCGGCTTCTCGATCGTCACCGGCCGCGGCGCTTCGCATGAAAACGGCTCCGGCAGCGGCAAGAGCCGCCGCCGCTCGTCGAAGAAGCGCTTGACGGCGCGGTCCTCGAGCGAGTGGAAGGTGACCAGCCCCATGACGCCGCCGGGGGCCAGCGCGATATAGGAGCGCAGCAGCATCCGCTCCAGCTGTTCGATCTCGCGATTCACCGCGATACGGAGTGCCATGAAGGTCTGCGTCGCCGGATCGGTGCGGCCGCCGCGGAAACGCTTCGCGGCATGGACCGCGGCCCGGAACTCGCCGGTGGTCGTCGCTCCGCGACCCGCCGCCTCCTTGAGGGCGCGAGCAACGCGCCGCGACTCTCTCTCTTCGCCGTAGCGGGAAAGGAGCATCGCCAGTTCTTCGACCGAAGAACGGTTGATGAGATCGAGCGCCGTCTCCCCCTGTCCCGGATCCATGCGCATATCGAGCGGTCCGTCGTTCTTGAAACCGAAGCCGCGCGCCGGATCGTCGAGCTGCATGCTGCTCACCCCGAGGTCGGCGAAGATGAAGTCGGCGCGGCGCAACTTGAGAAGGAAAAGGATCTTGTCCACATCGCCGGCGAGGCCGTGCACCACGGTGACCCGCTCCATGCCGGCGAACTTCTCGCGGAGCCGTTCGACCGCCGTGCGGTCGCGATCTATGAGGACGAGCCGCGCGGCGGGATAGCGGCGCGCGATCTGTTCGGCGTGTCCGCCGGCGCCCGCGGTGAGGTCCACATATACCGCGAGCCGGTCAGGAGCCGCCTGCGCCGATTCGGCGAGGAGCACCGGACGGTGGCCGCGATACATGGTGGTCATGCGTCAGTTCTCCGTCGGGGTTGCGGCTTTCGCCTTGTTGAGAAGGGTGAATATCTGGTCGAAGTCGAGCGGCTCGGCCGCTTCGGCGCGATCGAGCGCTTCCTTCGCCCATGCCTCGATATGATCGATGCAGCCGAGGAACTCGAGGTCCTTATCTATGCTGGCGAACTCCATGAGGTGACGCGGCAGACGGATGCGGTTCTGCGCATCGAGTTCGACCTCCTCGGCGGTCGCGACATACCAGCGGAGCATCCGCTCGCGGAGCGGACCCTCGGGGAACGCGCGGTCAATGAGGACGAGCCGTTCCTTCCACACGCGCGGCGCATAGATCTCAAGGAACTTGTGTTCCTTCGAGAGACCGCGCGCGGCGATGAGTTTCTCGTCGCGGCGCAGATCGAGCGGCGCGAACCAGTGTGGCGGAAAGGGAACGCGCCCTTTCACATCTACCTTATAAAGAATGCGTCCCTGAAACTGCCCTTGACCGCTCATGGCTCCCACTTGACATATCAAAGACTGCTCGCTACTCCCACCTTTTACCACTGCCTAAAACAAAAATCAAGAAAAACGAAAGATTTTTTTCCTGAGCGACTCACCGCTACCACCGGTTGTGGAAGCCAACCGTTCTGACGCTATATCTTGAACGGCACACTATTTGACATGCCTCTTCTTCATGGTAGGATGAGCGGCGCATCAACGAGTGTGGAGTATCATTATGGAAAAACTGACCTTTCAGGAACTCATCTTCCGTCTGCAGAAGTTCTTCACCGACCGCGGCTGTGTACTCATGCAACCCTATGATCTCGAGATGGGCGCGGGAACCTTCCACCCGGCGACCTTCCTCTACGCGCTCGATCCGCGCTGCATCAACACCGTCTATGTCCAACCCTCGCGCCGACCAACCGACGGCCGCTATGGCGAAAGCCCGAATCGGATGCAGCGCTTCTACCAACTGCAGGTGCTCATCAAGCCGAGCCCAGAGGATTCACAGGGACTCTATCTCGACAGCCTGCGCGCCATCGGCATCGAGCCGAAGGACCACGACATCCGCTTCGTCGAGGACGACTGGGAGAGCCCGACGCTCGGCGCGTGGGGACTCGGCTGGGAGGTGTGGCTCGACGGAATGGAGATAAGCCAGTTCACCTACTTCCAGCAGATCGGCGGCGTGGACTTGAAACCGGTGCCGCTCGAACTCACCTACGGCCTCGCGCGCATCTGCATGTTCCTGCAGGATGTGGACAACATCTA
>CAYNMQ010000056.1:8621-10609 GCA_964398245.1 uncultured Spirochaetales bacterium
GGAGATACGGCGACATCCACAAGCAGGACGAGGTGGAGTTCTCGACCTTCAACTTCAAAGAGGCGCCGGTCGAGGATCTCTTCCGCTTCTTCGACACCTACGAACGCATCAGCAAAGAACTCCTCGACAAGGGTCTCCCGCGCCCCGCCTACGAGTTCTGCGTCAAGGCAAGCCACGCCTTCAACCTGCTCGACGCGCGCGGCGCCATATCGGTCACCGAACGGCAGAGATACATCGCCCGCATCCGGACGCTCGCCTGCGGCATCGCGCAGGCCTACGCCGCCTCGTTCAAGTGATAGCGACCCTCATAGATCAGCGCGACGCCGTCGGGCGAATTGCCTTGAAAAGCGAAGTGATCGGCAACACCGGCTATCAGTACGGCTACACCTACAATGACCGCGGCTATCTCCAACAGGTGACGCGCTGGGACGGCGCGGGGAACGGCACCGTGGTATTCGTCGCCCAATACGACCAGAACGGGAACCGCACCTTCGTGATGTCGCCCTACCAGAAGCACAACGGCGGGTATGCCGCCTACGATCCGCAGGACCGGCTAATCACCTACGGCGATTACCGGTACGAATACACCGACGCCGGGGCGCTCTCCAAGAAGAAGGACAACAACCACACCTACGACCCCGCCGATGACAAGATAACGACCTATCGCTACGATCAGGGCGGGAACCTCCTCGAAGTGAACTTGCCAAACGGTAAGGAGATAGAGTATACTTACGATGCTCTGAACCGGCTCATCGCCAAGACGAAGGAGGGCGCAACGGAGTACCGCTTGCTCTATTCGGGCCAACTCACCCCGGGCGCGAAAGTGGCCGCCGACGGGACCATCGTCGAACAGTATGTGTACGGCACGGGGATCAACAGCCCCGACTACATCGTGAAGGGGGACCGGAAGTACCGTCTGGTGAAAGATCACCTCGGGAGTGTGCGGCTGGTGGTGGATACGCATGACGGAAGCATCGTCAAACGGCTCGACTACGATGTGAGCGGTATGGTGAGAGGGGAGAGCGGCGACTTCGGCCTGCTCTTCGGGTTCGCGGGAGGCTTCCGCGATACCGATACCGGGCTCACGAAGTTCGGCGCGCGGTGGTATGACCCCGAGACCGGGCGATGGATCAGCAAGGAACCGCTCGGCTTCGCCGGTAGCATGAACTTCTATGTCTATGCCGGGAATGACCCGGTGAACTTCGTCGATTTGGACGGACTAAAGTTAATCATTTCGGGGAATACAGCTGAACAGGCCTTGATATGGGTAGCGTTAGAAAAACTGAAGTTAAAGTCAAAAACTGCCGCAAAATTGGTTTGTTTACTTGAATGAACGGTTTATGAATATACAATAAAAATGGAATCTCGCAACAGGCACAGACCAAACAACATTGGTTACTCACCAGATGAGGTTGAAAGACTCTTCCCGGGGTTACCACCAGAAATCGCGCTGGCTCATGAATTGATTCACGCTTTACACACACTTGCAGACACACGCGGGATAAAGAAGAAGGGTGAGGAAAGAAATTGGGAAGAAGAATTTAAAACAGTAGGAATTAGAGGATTCGAGAAAATGGGCTTCACAGAGAACAAGATACGCATGGACTATATAATGGCTGGATATGAAATTGAACTTAGAAAAACATACGGAGGGAGATAAAAAATGAAAAATCTTTTTTTGTTGTATTCGTTGATACTATTGGTGCCATCAATCTCTTCTGGCAAAAACACAGAACTTGATATCATTATTCGGGGAGTTCTTTTCAAGGACGGATTAATCATACGGTATGCCGTTAAAAATCTTACAAAAAGCGATGTGTGGGTTTGCGAGGGTATCCAATATGACGAAGAAAATAGTGTAATGCTAACAGAACAAAAAAAAGAAAAAACATTAACAGTTGATGTTTCAACAAAAGGCATTCCTGAAGAAGTCGATTATATTGGAGGACTAGAAGGAAAATAAAGAAAAATAAAACCGATAACTACGG
>CAYNMQ010000057.1:0-10550 GCA_964398245.1 uncultured Spirochaetales bacterium
CACCGTTATCGACAACCAAATCGAATCGTTAGAATCGCTCCGCACCCTGACGAAAATGAAGATCCTGAAACTGGACAACAACAAGATAAAGGATGTGGAATCCCTCTCGGGCTTGACGGAGTTGACGAGTTTATATTTGAGGGATAACTACATAGAGAATATAAGTCCTTTGTGCTCATTGACAAAGTTAAGCATGGTCGGTTTATCAGGAAATTGTATAGCTGATGCGAATCAATTCAGGGAATTGGAAAAGTGTGCCCCCAACTACACAAGCGGGGGCGCCGAGAACTACCAAGACCTCGCCAAGTGCCAGTGACTGCGACCCAAATGATCACCAAACGAAAAATCTTCATTTCGACGCTCATCACCTTGTCCCTTGTTGCCGGTCTTCTCGTATGGTATTTCTCCGCTGTTAGCCGCTATCACCTTTCCCTTAGTAAACGCTACTCCTATCATCTTACTTACCACAGCACCGCGAAGACGGCCATCATCCTTCCGAAGGTCGAAGCACAAACGAACAGCGGAGAAACGACCTGCGAGATGAAGTGGGACCTCGTTCCGCTTCGGTTGGTCGACGATATCTATACTATCCTCGTGTTCCCCGCGCCGGCGGGCGACTGCCGTTTTCTCTTCAACGGCAAGGATCTTCTCGATGACACCGCGTTCCGCGAACGGGTCTTCACCGACAAGTACGCCGTCATCCGGATGGACCGGAACGGGGCGATAAAAGGTCTCGCCTTCCGCAGGAACGAGGATGCCCTCTTCAAGGGGTTCATCAAGACCATCGTCGCCGATCTTCAGTTCTCCCTTCCCGGGGAGATCAGCGGGGAATGGCGCACGGAAGAGGAGGACCGTTACGGCCGGTACGCAGCCGAATACGAGCGTACGGGCTGGCGGTTCCTGTCGAACGACATCGAAAAGAAAAAAGACCGTTACCTGAAACTCACCGCGATACCGGGCGATATCACCGCGATGAAACAGACATTGACCGGCGCATTGACGGCGCGGTTCGCGCGCGCGGGTCATCTGGAAACGCTCGCCGGAACGGTCACCGCGACGACTGATACGGCCGACGGGGAGCGGATACTCGATCTATCGAAGAACATCGAACTCCGTCTCACCGGCATCGCCGCGTTCAACGAGATATCTCCCGCGACCGATGCCGGAAGCATGGAGGACTCTCCGCTCGTCAAGATAGACATCGACGAGCGGGCCATCCGCCGGATGTGGGAAGAACGGGCGGCATCGCTGACCATACCCGAAATGGCGGGACTCATCCGGGAATACGCGTTGTCGGGAGGGGAGGACGGCGGCGGCAAATTGGCGTGGCGTATCGTCGCCTATCTGAAACTACATCCCGAGCGCTGTAAGGAACTGGTGCCGCTGTTCGCCGACAAGGACATGAACACGAGAGGTCGTCTGTTCATCTACGGCCTTCTGATCGGCTCCGGCCACGCCGAGGCGCAGAAGACGATGCGCGACCTGCTTGTGACCGAAGCGGCGAAGAAGGATGGAATGTACAGCATCTACATGCAGCAGTTCTCGCAGTTGGAGAAGCCCGACGCCGCGACCGCCGGTTTCATGGAGAGTCTGTACGAAAAGGCGAAAAAGGAGAAACGCTATCGCTCCTCCACGATACTGACACTCGGCGCCCTCGCGGGACATCTCTCCGAAACGGGGAACGATGCACTGGCGGCGAAGTTCAACAAGATGCTGACCGCCGAGTTGCAGAGCGCGAAGGACCCGAGAGAGAAGGAACAACTCCTCAACGGCCTCGGCAATGTAGGGTCCGCCTCTAACATCGCATTGATACAGAAATTCGCCGGCGACGAGAACCAGCGGGTGCGCGCCTCAGTGCCGATGGCGCTCCGCATGACGCAGACCCCCGAATCGGAAAAACTGGTTCTGTCCATGGCCCATGACGATGATTCGCTCGTCCAGAAACAGGCGCTCACGACCCTTTCACACTACGAACTCACCCGCGAACACCTTGCCGGCCTGCGCGACCAACTCAAGGCGGGCAAGATAACCGAAAGTTCCTATTTCGAAGTGCTCAACCTCATCTCCAGATACCCGCAAGAACAGGCAATGACGCAGGAGATGCTTTTGGAAATGAAAAAGCGGGTCTCGAACAACCCACACCTCGAAGCGCGCATCAACCAGATGCTGGGACAGTGACACTTCACAGTCAAAGACCGCCGGAGAAATACGATGAATCGCCTCCGCGCCATCATCAACAAAAAGGTGAGGAGGTCTGCTAGAATACTGACGGATAAATAGACATATTCCTCTTTTCCCTTGGCCGTTATATTTTTTTATTCCGTGTCCAACGCAAAAGGGGGACGGGACACGAGCCCCTTTTCGGCGAAACGATTTATTGGTGAGTAAATAGTGAGTAAAACCGCTTTTGCTATAGAGAATGGAGAATCGTATCTCTTTGAATTTATTGGCGCGCCCGGGCCGACTCGAACGGCCAGCACCTTGGTTCGAAGCCAAGTACTCTATCCATTGAGCTACGGGCGCGTTGGGTGCAGTATAGAGAGCGACGGCGCTAAATCAAGTTCCCGAGCGATTGCCTGAATGCCGCGACGCGGTCGCGGCGTCCGGCGATGACGAGGGTGTCGCCTTCTTCGAGGAGCCGTTCAGGGTCGACGGTGCCGCGGTCGCGTCCTTTCTCGCGCACGGCGAGGACCTGGATGCCGTAGCGGCGCCGGAGGTCGAGTTGGACGATGTTCTTCCCGGCGAGGTCGGCCGAAACGGGGACCGTCTCTATCACGAACTCGTCGGAGAGCCGCACTTTGGCGTCGTCGCGTTCGGCGCGCGGTCCTACCATTTTGACGAGGTGTGCCTTTGCCAGAACCTCGCGTTCGTAGAAGGCGATGATGTCGTGCTCGTGGATACAGCCGAGGAGTTTCCCGTCCTCCCCCACCACCGGCAGTTCGATGACATCGTATTCGGCCATGCGGCGCATCGCGCTCGCGAGGCTGTCGCCGAGTCGAACTATCGGAAAGTCGGGGTTGACGAGGTCACGCGCCACGACGAGCGGGCTGATGAGGCCGTACTGCACCTCGCGGGCGCTCGTGAGGACGGCGTTGATGGCACCGAGGTACCTTCCCGTTTCATCAACCACATAGGCCTCGAAGCGCTCCTTCTCGCGCATCCGGTCAACCACCGCGATGAGCGACTCGTGCGGAAGGGCGGTGACACAGTCCTTCTGGTAGCAAGCCTCGACCCTCGTCTCCTGCATGAGTGAGGTTTCTTCGGTCGCCTCCGTCTCTATGCCCTCGATGGCCAACTGGTAGTTGTAGAGCGACACCGGCGAGAGCAGTTTCGAGACGAGTACGCTTGTCACCGTGCCAAGCATGAGCGCCGGCAGGATAGCATAGTCGCGGGTGAGTTCGAAAACGAGGAGGAAAGTGGTTATCGGTTCCTGCGTCGCCGCGCCGAGCAGAGCGCCACAGCCGACCACCGCGAAACCGTAGGGCATGCCCGCCGACGCTTCGGGCATCGCGAGGGCCGCGAGCTTCCCGCTCCCAAGACCGAAGATGAACCCGACGAAGATGAGCGGGAAGAAGATGCCGCCCGAGGCGCCCGAGGAAAAGGCGAACGGAAGCAGAGCCAGTTTGAGGAGCGCAACTCCCACGAGCAGCCACGGCGCCCACGAGAAGGCATCGGTCATGACATCCTTGCCGAGCCCGAAGATGACCGGAACGAACGGTACCACGAGCACGAACGGAAGGAGAAGAAGCGGAGTATGCAGATACGCCGGAAGTTTCTTTTTGAGCGGATCGAACCGCGCCGCGAGAAACCGGGTCGCCCGGACGAGGAACACGCCGAGGAGAGACAACAGGAGCGCGAGCGCAAGATAGAGGACGATGTCGCCTCCCGAGCCCAGCGGACGCGCCGAGACGGCCGCCGCCCCGAAACGCTCGGCGATATGGGCGAGCGGAAGCGATTGGTGCCCCGGCATGACCCATGCGCCGAAGAAACTGGCGGTGACCGCGGCGACGACCACCGGCGTGAGCGTGCCGATGGTGTAGGAGCCCATGACCGTTTCGACGGCGAAGATGGTCCCCGCGATCGGCGCGTTGAAGGCGACCGCGAGACCGGCGGCGGCGCCGCACCCGAGGAGCAGTTTCATGCGCGAGAAACCGATGCGCAAAAGGCGCCCCACCGACGAGCCGATGCCGGCCCCGATGACGATGACCGGTCCCTCGAGGCCGAGCGGCGCGCCGCAGGCGATCGTGAGCGCCGCGGTGACCATCTTGCAGGGGGCGAGCAGATAGGGCAACACGCCGTTATGACGACGGATCGCCTTGAGCAGGAGAGCGATGCCGGCGCCGGCGCTCTCTGGCGAAAGGTACCGAATGATAAATCCGGCGACGAACACGCCGACAAGCGGCACAAGAAACCGTACCGGCAACGGAAGCCGAGAAAATGCCGCTACCGCTCCGCTGGTATCGGCACCGATGGCGATACGGCTTATTGTTTCGATGAGCAGGGCAAAGAGCCAGTAGGCAGTACCGGCAAGAAGACCGATCGCCACCGCCGCAACGATGAGAAGGGTACTCTCCCGCCTGCTGAAGCCGATGAACAACGAGCCGGCACGCGTGAGCGGATTCATGAAGAACTATGCTCTGTCATGTCAGCAAAAAAGTCGGAGCTAGTCGGTCTCGACATCGCCCTGCGGCACCGGCGAAGATCCGCCACCGCCCCCTCCCCTCCGCGGGCGACGACGCCGGCGCGGACGACGATGCTCCCCTCCCCCGCGGTGTTCCTCCTCGGATCGCTGTTTCCCTTCGGACGGAACGGATACGGCCGACGCCGCGGGATCGGCGACCGCCTCGGTCTCCCGGAGGATCTCCTCGAGAAGCGGCGTCACGAGCCGTTTCACCTGCTCCTTCGCGGCGCCGTAGATGGTGCGAAGGAAGAAGGGATCGCCATCCCGACCTTCGATGAAGGCATCTATCCGCCGGAGGAGCGCTATCACCTCGTCGCGGCGCGCCCGTGCCCGTTCGTTCTCGTCCACGATGCGGTGAAGCCGGCGCGCGCCGGCGATGATCTCTTCGCGGATCACCCGTATCTGGTCCTTCGTAAGCACTGCCGAAAGCAGGCTCTCAAAACGGTTTTCTTTCTCTTTCATGCCTCGTGTTCTCCCGTGAATGCAATGAAGTTCTGTATCGAAAAATTGCGTACCGTGCGGATGAGCGGGTCCATGTCGAGCACATTGCCGCCGTCTATCGCCCATTGGTAGGCTATCTCCTTGACCGTGCCGACAAGCGCATAGGCGAGGAGCCGCACATTGAGGTGCGAGGAGAGATCTCCGTTCTTCTGGAGCATGGTGAGCGCCCCCTCTATGTACTCGACGAGCCGCGCATAGAAGAGCACCAGTTGCCGGTCGAACTCGGCGTCGAGCCCTACCGCCTCGGAGGCGATGATCTTGGTCATGTCCTTGTTCTGGAATATCAGTTCGACCACCTTGCAGAAGTTGCGGTTGAACTGCGCCTGCAGCGGTTCCCCCGGCGTGAACATCGAGATGCTCTCGATCATCGCGGTCGTGAAGTTCTTGATGAGCGTCGCGAAGATGTCGCGCTTGTTGGTGAAGTAGAGATAGACGGTGCCGCGGGCGATGTCGGCCTTCTTGCAGATGTCGCTGATGCTCGTCTCGTGGTAGCCCTTCTTGGCGAAGACCTTCGCCGCGCTCGCGAGGATCTGTTCCCTCCGGCTCTCTTTCTTGGCGCTCCGCACGATGGCTCCTCCCTATCTCCGGCAAACAAAGGTCATTATCGGGAAAGCGGAGGAAAAGTCAAACAGCGCGGTATCTACACGACATAGATGAGAAGGAGCACCCCTTTCGTCTTCTTCTCGTCGAGGTCGTAACCGGCGACGAACGAGCCGCCGATGACCGGCATGAAGACGGCGACCATCTCGCCGGGGATCTTCACCCGGACAAGGAGATAGTTCTCCTTCTTTCCCTCCACCGCGACCGTTATCTGCCGGTTCATGAAATCGGCGACCCTGAGCGGCTCACCCATTTTCAGGTTCACTACGAGACGCCCCTTCGGCACCGCGCAGGCGTAGCCCGCGTTCGTGGTATTCGCCTCCACCATCGCGGTCTCGGCAGCGCACGGGGTCGCCGACACCTCATACTGCACGATGGTGAGCGCATACTGCTCGACGGCGGGCGCACCGGGAACGACCGGCGTCGGAGCGGCAGAAGAATCGCCCTTTACCGGAGCGGGAGCGACCGTATTTTGCGCGATCTCCATCGGTTCGGCGGCAAGCCACCGCCCGCAGATCATTGCCACACAAAGAACAAAAAGTGCCCGCATCATCATTCTCCTTTTCTCACCCACACCATCGGAAGCGGCGCATCGGTCTCCACCTTGGCGCGTCCCGACTGGTAGAGTATGGTCACCTCTTTGAGACTGTTCGCATTGAGGAGCCGCTCGGCGTCATCGAAGGCCATGTGCGGGACCGCATCGGTGCGGCTCGGCGGCCAGTAGAGCGGAACGAGAAGCGCGGCGACAAGAAAGAGAAGCGTCATCGCGAAGGCGAGACGCACGAGCAGCCGCCCGCGCCGCTTCGGTGCGCGCTTTTTCAGCGTGCCCGCCATGATCGCGTCGATATCGACGGCAGGGGCTCGCGCCGCGTCGGTCTCGAATTTCCGCTTCAACAACTCGGCGATCGGCGCAAACGCGCGCTCCTGCGCCGCAAGTCTCTCTTTCAGGTCGCTCATATGCTCTTCCTCTCAAGAAATTTGCGTATGTTCTGCCGCGCGTAGAACAGGCGCGACATCACCGTCCCGATACTGCACTTCATCCGCTTCGCTATCTCCTCGTAGGAGAGACCTTCGACCTCGCGCATGAGAAGGATCGCGCGGTGCTCCGGCGAGAGTTTGTCGAGCCCCTCCTGCAGGCGCTCCATCATCTGGTCGGCATAGACCGCCCGTTCGCTCGTGTGGTCGGGCGTCGAGAAGACCTTTTCGGCGACGAAGTCCTCGAGCTCGGTAAAGACATTGCGCTTCGCCGCGTTGAGCGCCTTGTTGTAGGCGACCGTCTTGAGCCAGCGATACACGGCATCCTTGCAATCGAGCGCGTCATAGTGGCTGTAGAGCGCGAGGAAGGTCTCCTGCATCACATCCTCCGCCGCGGCGCGATCACGGAGCACATGGTAGGCGGTCGCGAAGACCCACCCTTTCGTTTCGGTCACCAGCCGCTCGAAGGTCGCCCTGTCCATGCCGCACCGCGTAAATGAATATGACCGTTATTCCGAGCGGTTATTCGATAAGAAAACAAAGTAGCGCGTTTCAGAGATCGAAATAATAGGAGAACACTTGCTCTTTGCTCCGGAACACCCTGAATTTCTTAGACTTTATCTCTCCCGCGAGACAGTCGGCAAAGAGAGACGCCTTGTACTTCTCGTCCGGGAACAGCACATCGAGCACCGTGCCGTCGCCGGCGACCCGTATCTTCATGTTGATCGTCCCTTTGAGGCCGCGGTCTCCCGCCTTGGCCCGCTCGGTGAAGCATTTCTCGAGGCTGGGAAGATACTTATCCATTTCCTCTTTTATCTCGGACGGGGTAAGAACTGACCCGAGTTTCTTGTTTTTTCCCTTGCTCCAGAACGCTTCAAGCGCTTTTTCGTCGGGACCTTTGCCGACGAAGGCGTCGTCACCGGGGCGCGGATCCCGCTTGGCGATCGTCACCGACGCCGGTTTCGGGGTCTCTGGAGCCGGCGTCGCCACCGGAGCTGGCTGGGTATCGACAGAGGCAGGGGCCGGTTTCGACAGGACAATGCGGAGGACCACGGCGACCACGACGACGAGGAGAACGACCCCGCCCACTCCGATGAGAAGGTAGATCGGCTTTTTGTTCTTTTCCCGTATCTCCTCTTGTATCGCCGTCGTCTCGATCTCCTTCCGCTCCGCCTGTTCACGCGCCTTGGCGCGTTGGACGAACAGGTGAGAGAACTTCACCGCAAAGGCTTCCCATTCCATAATGTCCTTCGAGCCGGCGACCGAGAAGGAGTAATTGCCGATGGCGTCCTTGTTGCCCATGCAGAAGTCAACGATCTGCCGCTCGTCATAGGTAGCGAGCGGCTGACGGGATCGCCGGTGATAGACCCTGAAGTACATTCCCATCGCGTCCTCCCCTCATAACTCCATGATATCGCGCGGCACCCCGGGAGCATGCTCTTCATTGTTGTCCCCGAAGAGTATCCCCATGTCAATATATTTGAGCACCTCGGAGAGAAGGATGAAATCGTCGTGCTCCGGGAAGAGGTTCAGGTAGTTCTGCGTCTCGACGGCATTCACCATGAACTGGAGAGAATCGAGCTCCTTTTTACTCAGCGCTGACAGTTTTCCCGTCATCGGGATGAGGAAACGGAGGCTGTTGCCGGTGACGATCTTGCGGTAGCGGATGAGCAGCGGCTTTTGCGCCTGGATCTCCATGAAAAGGTCGAAGATCGCCTGATGCATGTTCTCCTTGCGCGGCTCCTCCGAGGCCTTCATGGAGTATTCGCCGTCCTTCGCCAGAAGGAAACGCGAGAAGACCTTCTCCTCGACGAACACCTTGTTGGTGAGCGAGGCCGCGCCGGTCATCCCCTTCTCGCCGAACCGTATCTCCAGTTTCTCGTTGAACGGGGCGGTCATCCTCACCTGCAGGATGCCGACGGTGCTGCTCTGGAGGAAGAAGTTCACCAGATCGACCGGATCTATCTTCGAGAGTTTCCCTTCCTTCGCGTGAAGCGCGCCATCGAAGCGGGTCTGCGCGAGCGATGCCTTGAGGTCACGCTTCTCCACCGCTATTTTGGCGACGCTGACACCGCGCGGCGGCGTGTCGGCGGTGACCGATTCGAGGCCGTCGAACACCGCATCGAGAGCGTCGCTGCCTTTCCCGGAAGCGACCGGCGCCGCCTTCGGCGGCTCATTCTTCGGCGCCGGCGTCACCGGCGGAGTCTCCTTTTTCGGCGCATCGCCCGATGCCGCCGTTTTGTTCTCCTTCTTCGCCTCCCCTTCGGGCCCGCGGTAGATGAACACCGAGTCGCCGATCGTCACCTTGTCACCCGGCGATAGTTTATGAGGCGTTCCCGCCTTCAACAGCTTTCCGTTGAGCAGCGCCCCGTTCGTACTGTTCGAATCCTCGATGTAGGTGACGCCGTCGCCGTTCCAGATGCGGGCATGCTTCCGCGAGACCTTCGGGTCGATGATGGCGACATCGCACGAGACATCGCGCCCGACGATGAGTTGGCCGTTACGCGACAGGACGAATTCGCCTCCCTGATATTTCCCCTCGACGAACTGGAAGAGATAGCGTTCCTTCTGTTGCCCCGCTTTCTGCACGAGAGATTGGAATCCGGCCATGGGTGCTGTCCTATGTTCGTCGAACAAAAGAGATGATATGCAGGCCCTTTCGATTTTTCAAGAAATTAGTGGAACAAGGGATCTCACTTCCCGAGCGAAGCTCCGCCACGGCTCGGTGACCGGTGGAAGCGACCGGAACCGCAACGGCGCGCCGCCGACCGGATGCGCGCATGCCACTTCCGCCGCGTGGAGGGCCAATGCGCTCAGCGCGTCACCGTGTTTCGGACCATATTTCTCGTCGCCGAGGATCGGATGGCCGATCGCGGCAAGCTGCACGCGGATCTGGTGGGAACGCCCGGTCTCAAGAGAAACGGTCAACAGGGCAAGACCGTCGGCGACGGCGATGGTTCGATAGGTCAGGAGCGCCCGTTTGGCCCCCGGAGCACCGGGAGTGGTCACCGCAACTCGGTTGCGCACATGATCCTTTACCAACCAATGGTCAAGCATGCCGCCCGCGGGCGTTGGTTTCCCCTGAACCACCGCAAGATAGGCCTTACGGAAACGACCGTCGCGCACCTGCGCCGAGAGGCGTGAGGCCGCCTTGGATGTCTTGGCGAAGACCACCACTCCGCCGACCGGACGATCGAGGCGGTGGACAAGCCCGAGATAGACCGCGCCCCGCTTTTGATACTTCTCTTTGAGGTACGCCTTGACCATATTGAACAGGTCGGGGTCGCAGCTCCGGTCGGCCTGCCTCGGAACGCCGTATGGCTTTTCGACGACGATGAGGTGGTTGTCCTCGAAGAGAATTGTGAGTGACGTCACCGATTCACTTTACACCGATGTTGAAGGTGCCGAGGATGAAGCGGTTCACCCCGTCGTTGAACTTCTGGTCGTCGACCTTCATGCGGTCATTGCCGATGAAGAAGCCGGTGTAGATCTTGATGCCGCCGCCGGGATGTCCGTGCGATATGGTCTCCTCGAACTGGTCGTGGATGATGTCGCCGACCTGCCACTTGTCGGTCGGATAGAACCCCTTGAGCGGATATTCGTCTATTTTGATGCTGTGCGGCAATGCGCCGTCATAGACATCGAGGTGGAAGAATATCTGCCAGTTCTTCTCGATCGGCTTGAGCACCTTGTAGTACATGTCGATGACGATCTTTTCGCCCTGCTCGAAGTAGTTCTTGTTGAGTTTGTAGCCCACGATCTCGACCGATCCGTTCTCGAGCGTCGAACCGAT
>CAYNMQ010000058.1:0-1294 GCA_964398245.1 uncultured Spirochaetales bacterium
CGCCGAGCAGTTGGTCGGCGTTGGCCGTTATCTTGAAGAACCACTGCTCTATCTTCCTCTTGGTCACGACCGAGTCGCACCGCCAGCAACGGCCGTCTTCCACCTGCTCGTTGGCGAGCACCGTGGCGCACTTCTCGCACCAGTTGACCTCCGCCTCCTTCTTGTAGACCAGCCCCTTCTCCCACATCTCGATGAAGAACAGCTGCTCCCAACGGTAGTATTCGGGACGACAGGTCGCGATCTCGCGGTGCCAGTCGTAGGAGAGGCCGAGTTTCCTCAGCTGCGCCTTCATGTGCTCGATGTTCTTGTAGGTCCAGACGGCCGGCGCCGTTTTGTTCTCTATCGCCGCGTTCTCCGCCGGAAGGCCGAAGGCGTCCCAGCCGATAGGGTGCAGGACATCGTAGCCGCGCCGGACATAGTAGCGTGCCACCACATCGCCGATCGAGTAGTTGCGGACATGCCCCATGTGGATACGGCCCGACGGGTAGGGGAACATCTCGAGCATGTAGTACTTGGGGCGTTCGCTCGACATGCCGCGATAAGAGAACACGTCGTGTCCTTCCCATCGTTTCTGCCACTTCATTTCGATCTCAGAGTGACGGTATTCCATGGGTCCTCCTTGTGACGATCAGGCGCCGAACCGTTCGGCGATGATCTGTTCGATGCGCTTCTTCAGCACGGTTTTCGACTTGTCGTACAGGTCTTGGAGCTTCTCTTTCTCGCGCGTTCCCCACGGCAGCGTACGGTCGAGCGACCGCGTGAGGAGATCGAGCGCCTTTTTCTCTCGACCCTTCACGATGCTCATTTCGGCGAGAAGGAGCACGAGATAGTTGTGATAGACCGGACGGCCGGGCCACAGGATCGTTTCCCGGTCGAGCAGATAGGTGACGCTGATGATGGCGCGGGAGATGTCGCCTTGATAGTAGGCCATCTCGGCGGCGAACAAGAGCCCGGGGAAATAGGTGCGGTCGCATTCGAGAAGTCCGTCGCGGAGCGACAGGGTCTTCTGTGTGTTGCCGGCGCGCCGGAAGGCCTCGGCTTTAAGATAGAGGAGCGGCGGGAAGCATTTCTGTTCCATCCCTTGGTCCATCTTTTCGAGCGTCTCGGCGACGGCGGCTGCCGTATCGGCGTTCAAACGGTCGTATTCGGTGCGGAAGGCCCGCCAGAAAGGGGTGGAGAGGTTTTCCTCCTTTCCGGCGACGGCATCGGCTTCTCCGAACAGGAAGTAACGATTGTAGAGATCGTACAGCCGCTCCCGCGCCTCCCGGCGGTCGCGAATCTCGGCGAGCAGCGC
>CAYNMQ010000058.1:1304-10374 GCA_964398245.1 uncultured Spirochaetales bacterium
GCTTCACGCGCACGCCGATGCGGGGGCGGATGTTCAGCGCCGCGGCGCGGGAGACGAGACCCGCCTGCAGGAAGCGATCGATGACCGTCACGCGTCTTCCCGCCGGGGTGAGCGCGTAAATGCGTTCGAGCACGGCGGATATCTCGGGGAGATTGTTCCCCTTGAGGAGCACGCTGAGGTAGGAGTTCAGGACGAGCGGATCATCGGGGTTGCGCTCGGCGAGACTTTTGAGCGTCTGGGCGCTTTGCGGGTCGCGGCGGATCAGGTAGCGCATTTCGGCGATCTTCGCCTCGATCGTCGGATCCTTCGCCGAGGCGCCGATCTTCTCGTACAATCCGAGAGCCTCTTCGAGATAATTCTCTTTCTCGCAGCAGAATGCGCCGTCGCGCATCGTTTTCTCGTCCGTCCGGTCGGGGAAGAACTGTTGGATCTCCTTGAAGGAGAAATAACAGTTGCCGAAATCGCCGTCTTGCATCGAAACGCGCATGACGAGCAGGAGATCGTCCGCCGTCCGCGCGAGACCTTTCTTCTCTTTGACGAAGAGAGCCATCCGTTTCGCTTCTTCGGTGCGGTTCCGGGCGACGAAAGCGGCGATCACCTCGGCGCAGAATGTCTGTCCGGGGCAACCGAGGTAGAAACCCTCTTTCTCGAATGCGAGATCGTTCGCCGCACGGCCGAGCGCGACATAAGCCTCCGACAGGAAGTAGCGCTCCTCGCTTGCGGCGCGCCAGCGGGAGAGGACGGCGGAGAGTTTCTGTATCTCTTCGTTGCCGATCGTCCGCGTCGAGTCGGCGGTCTTGCTCCGATCCTCCGCCTTCCGCGCGATCGCGGCGACACGCAGTTTCTGGGGCAGTTCGGCGTCAGGGAATGCGGCAAGGATCGCCTCGCTGGTCTTCAACGCGTCGTCCCAACGGCCGAGGCGATAGAAAAGCAGGGCGTCATACCATGCGGCGCGAAGGTTGGCGGCGGTCACCGGGGCGGGGATATGAGGATCAGGGCCGGTGAACGCCTTCTGCGGGTCACCGAGCACCGCGGTATCCCGCCGGTGTCCCGCGGCAAGCGGCGATGAGAGGTCGTTGCCTTCGAGGTAATCGAGAAGCTGGGTCATCGCCGGGTCCTTGCCCGTTACGAGGGTATAATAGAAACGCGCCTGCGTCAGCAGTTCTTCGCGGTCGAAAAGACGATAATCGAGAAGAGCGAACGCCGTGAGGTAAAAGAGCGCCTTCCGCGGGGCATCCTCTTCGGGGAAGCGTTGCTCGAGCGATCGCAGCTCTTCGACCTGTCGCTCGAACTGCGGGTATCTGATCGGCCACAGTGCCGCCTCGGGGTCGGCAAGGAGCCGTTCCGCTCCGCTTGTCCGTTCGCCGATGAGCAGAAGAACGGCCGCCGTCACCGCCGTGACGAGAAGAAGCGTCACCGCGAGCGTTCGATGCCCCGCCTTGCGGTAGTGCTCGGTCTCGCTGGTCGGTATCTCGGGAAGCCGTATCTGTTTCCCGTCTTTCTGCGTTGCCGGGGCCTCTTCGCCCGCCCGTCCGTCGGCCCCGATCTCTTCGAGTTTCTTCCGGGCGCGAAAGTGGTGGGGATTGACCGCCAGGACCGCCTTGAGCCGTTCGGTCGCTTCAGCGTGACGGCCGATGCCGAAGAGCGCCGCGCCGAGGTAGAAATCGATCTCCGGCGTGCGTTCCTTTTCCCATGTTTCGATCGTTTCGATGGCGAGCCGGTGCTCGTTCTCCTGATAGGCCTGCTCGAGATACTCGATGAGACTGGAGAGGTCGTGCGCTTTCTCGTAAGCGGCATGAAGCGTTTCGAGCCGCTTACTCATCGGCGCCTTCCGCATAGATCCCGCGTCGCTCCGCGGGGAGGCACCGCGCGACACGCCGTCCGATGAAATCCATGATCTCCTGTTTGGAACTCTCTTCGCGGCCGTACCGGGTCCAGATGTCGCTCATGGCGATCGGCTCGCCGAGAGAGATCTCGACGCGCGCCTCGTGAAGGGTATGGTCGTGGATGGGGAGGATCTTTTCTCCGCCGAGGATGCCGCCGGGGAGGATGACGGCGTTCCCGCTCGCCTCGATGAGCTTGAGCACCCCCGGCAGGAAGCGATTCATCGCGCCGCTGCGGCTTCTGCCACCTTCGGGAAAGATGAGAAGGACGCGCACCTTCTCTTCGATGTCGGCCATCACCTTCTTGGCCGCGCGGGCGATCTCCTTGAGCGGGAGCGCCGCCTCTTTCGTCGCCACCGAGAGCGATTGGGCTATGAGGAGCGAGTTGAAATGGAGCGACGAGAAGGCCTTGAATTTCTCGTTGTAGACCTTCGGGCCGACGACGACCGAGAAGTCGTCTTCGAAACCGTGCGCCGTGAATGTCGGTTGGAGAAGGGTGGCAAGCAGATTAGCGTCGGCGTAGCTCAGGTGGTTGGTCACGATGATGAGGCGCTCTGCCTTTCCCTCGTTCAAGAGGGAAAGCGCTTTTTCGAGGTTCCCGGTCCCCCGCATGACGGGGTGTGCGATGATGAAGAGCACATATTTGAGGATGCGACGCACCAGCGGCGCAAAGGGATGAAAGCCCCATTCCTTCCCGGCGCTCCGGTACTTTTCAAGGAAATCTTCGATCTCGGGAAGGGGAGATTCATATACCGCCGCCTCGATCACCGGCCAGATCTTGCGCGGAACGGTCGTCCCCCAGTCGGGGAAGAGCGCCCTCATTTCGTTGACTGCCCGCTCGCACGACTGCATGACACTCTCCGGTCGCCGTATCGGTCGAACGCGTTATAGTAGAAAGGTCCGGTGAAATCAAGTTATGAGGTGGGGAGACTCACGGGTATCCGACCCCTTTTTTCATCCGATCTCCTCCCGCGCCGCCGCTATGATGCGCTCCACCGCCGCCGCACACTTTTCGGCGTCCTCTCCTTCCGCCATGACGCGGAGGACCGGTTCGGTGCCGGAGTAGCGGACGATGAGCCGCCCGCCGGAAAGCGATCTTTCTCCTTCGGCGATCGCCTGCTGAAGTTTCGGCAAACGGTCGAGCGGCGGTTTCCGGGATACGGTGAGCTTCTTCTGCACTTGGGGGAAGAGGGGAATGGCGGAGGCCAGCTCGGAGAGCCTTTTCCCCGTCTTTTGCATGATGGCGAGTATCTGGAGCGCTGCGAGAATGCCGTCCCCCGTCGGGTTGAACTCGCTGAAGATGATGTGTCCCGAATTCTCGCCGCCGAGGATGGCGCCCGTGCGCACCATCTCGTCGAAGACATAGCGGTCGCCGACCGGCGTACGGAGGAGGGCGATGCCCCGGCCGGCGAGATGACGCTCCAAACCGAGGTTGCTCATCACGGTCGCCACGACGAGATCGCGGGAGAGCTTTCCCTGCTCTTTGAGATAGAGCGCCGCGGTCCCGAGAATGCGGTCGCCATCCACGATCTCGCCGCGCTCGTCCACGAGAATGACGCGGTCGCCGTCGCCGTCGAGCGCGATGCCGACATCGGAGCCGTCAAGGGGGACCTTGGCGGCGACATGGCCGGGATGGAGCGCGCCGCACTCGTGGTTGATGTTCTCGCCGTTCGGCGTCTTCGCGTAGGTGCGTACCACGGCGCCCAGCTCGGCGAACACCGTCGGCGCGACGAGATAGGCGGCGCCGTTCGCGCAGTCGAGCGATATCTGGAGGCCGTCGAGCGTGAGATCGCGCGGGAAACTCGCCTTGAGGAACTCGACATAGCGTCCCTGCGCGTCGTTGACGCGGTAGATGCGGCCGGCGGCGGCGCCGGTGGGCAGCCCTTCGGTGGTGTCCTTGAAAAAGGCCTCTTCTATCTCCTGTTCGGCCTCGTCGCTCAGTTTCGTGCCCTCTCGATTGAAGAACTTGATGCCGTTGTCGTGGAACGGGTTGTGGCTTGCCGAAATGACGACGCCGGCGTCGGCGCGCATCGAACGGGTGATGAAGCTGATACCGGGGGTCGGCAGAGGGCCGAGGAGCACCGCGTCGGCGCCGGCGGAGCAGATGCCCGCGGCGATCGCCGCTTCGAGCATATAGGAGGAAAGCCGCGTGTCCTTTCCGACCACGATGCGGTGTTTCCCTTCGTGGATGAGACTGCCTTTCTGGAAGTAGCGGACGGCCGTCCGTCCGAGGACGAGGGCGTTGTCCACGGTGACCGGCGAAACATTCGCCATGCCGCGCACGCCGTCGGTGCCGAAGAGTCTCCGTTTCATGGGGTTTTCTTCCGTATGGTGATCTGTTTGACCGGTTCCATCTCGGTGATCTCCGCCTCGGGCGGAAGGTCCTTGAAGTAGTACCGCGTCACGACATAGAGCCGCGCCGGCAGATTCTCGACGAACGCGGTCAGTCCGCTC
The DNA here is from genome assembly GCA_964398245.1 of uncultured Spirochaetales bacterium. GTDB lineage: Bacteria > UBP6 > UBA1177 > UBA1177 > JAKLFG01 > CALITV01. The sequence continues at coordinate 5,642 of CAYNMQ010000058.1, forward strand.
TCGGTTATCTTCTCGAGGACCTCGATCGGCCCTTTCACGCGGACGGCGATGGACGGAGGCTCGATCTCGGTGGCGACGCCGCCGTCCACGAGGAGCGGCACTTTCGCCACATAGATCTCGCGGATGTCCCGCACCACCGAAACGGTGACGTTCACGGTGGCGTCCTCGGGCACGACGCGGACATGCGGGTGGCCCGTCACGGGACGGACGGCGCGCACGATGTTCTCGGTCGCCCCCGACACATCCACGGCCTCGGTGGACAGCGTTTCGAGAGAGGCGAGGACCTCTTCCGGTCCGACCACCGAGACGGTCGTCGGCTCTATCATGACCTTCGCCATCCGGTAGCCCTTCTTGGGCTGGCCGTTTATGGCGGGGTCCACCTGGGCGGTCTTCGATATCTTCCGCGAGACGGTGAAGGCGATCTCACGCGGCACGACCTGCTCGATCTTGAGGTGACGCGCCAGCGGAATGTCGCGTTCGTCAACGAAGTACACCGACCTTCCCGGTTCGCGGTGCCGCACATCCACGACCATCTCCTGTTCCTCCGCCCGCGCCTGGGCCGCCGCGAAGACGCTTCCTTTGGCCTGCACATAGATCTCCTCGATCGGGCGCGGGGTCGTCACGATACGGTCGGGACCGGCCTCGAAGCGCACCTTCACGGCGAAGGAAATGGTCTCTTCGCGGCTTGCGACGACACCGATCCACACCGCGACGGTGAGCATGAGGGCGACGAGTTTCTCACGCAGGTTCTCGGCGAAGAATGCCCGGAGCGCCTTCATGTCCTTCTCCTACTCCTTGCCCAAGTGCTTGGTGAGCACCTTCTTTATCATCTCCCGGGTCATGTTGCGGGAGATGCGCCCCTCCTTGAGCATCGAGATCTGTCCCGACTCCTCCGAAACGACGAACACGAGCGCGTCAATGCGTTCCGAGATGCCGTAGGCGGCGCGGTGACGGGTGCCGAAGTTCGGGTCTATCTCGGGGTTGGTGGACAAAGGCAGGACGACGCTTGCGAGCGCCACGCGGCCGTCGCGGATGATGACGGCCCCGTCATGGAGCGGAGAGTCCTTGCGGAATATCGAGATGAGCAGTTCCTTGCGCACCGCGGGGTCGAGCGGCCCGCCGCCGGTGACGCACGGTTCGGGATCACCCTTTTGGGCGCCGACGACGATCGCCCCGTCCCGTTCCTGCGCAAGATAACAGAGCGTTTCGGCAAGTTCCTCGGCGAGCACGAGACTCTCATAGGTGCGCCCTTCGCCGGAAAGGAGACGGACAAACTCGAAACTCGAGAGGATGTTGCGTATCTCTTCACGGAAGAGGATCACCACGATAACGATGAAGTATTCGAAGACGCTTCCCAGAAGCCATACCGTGGCCCGCATGCCGATGAGCCGTCCGACGAAATAGAGGGCGAGCAGAAGGAAGAACCCGGCAAGTATGCGCATCGAGCGGGTCCCTTTGATGAGGAGGAGGAACTTGTAGGTGAAGAACCAGACGAGCGAGATGTCGATGAGCGTTATGACAAGGGCGAACGGCCCTTCTGCCCAGAGCGACGAGAAGAAGACCGAGATCTGCGTCAGCAGCATGGCGCCTCCCTGACGACGCGGCAGAGCGCGACCGTTTCTCGGGCCGCCGCCACCTCGTGGACGCGGAGGATGGCCGCCCCTTTCATGAGGGCGATCGTGTGGGCCGCGACCGTCCCGACGGTGCGCTCTTCTGGAGACTTTTTCTCGGTCACCGCTCCGATGAACGACTTGCGCGAAAGGCCGACGAGTATCGGAAGACGATGAATGGTGAATGCCTCAAGATGATGAAGAATGGTCAGGTTATGGGTGAATGTCTTTCCAAAGCCGAAGCCGGGATCTATGATGATCTTGTCGCGGGAAACGCCATCGGCCAGCGCCTGTTTTACGGCGTCGGCGAAGAAGGCATTTATCTCGGCGAACACATCGTCGTAGCGCGGGTTTTCCTGCATCGTGCGCGGCGATCCCTGCATGTGCATGATGATGACCGGCGCTTTTGATTCGGCGGCGGTTTTTCTCATGGCAGGATGGGAAAGACCGGTAATATCGTTGAGCATGTCGGCGCCTGCTTCCAGCGCCGCCCGCGCCACCTCCGCCTTTGCGGTGTCGACCGAGATGACCGCTTTCGGGTGATTCTTGCGCAGGAGCGTGATAACCGGCATGACGCGTCGCATCTCTTCCTCAGCCGGAACCGGCTCGGCGCCCGGACGCGACGACTCGCCGCCGATATCGAGAATGTCGGCGCCTTCGGCAAGGAGATTCTCGGCGTGACGCACCGCCGCCTCGGTAGTGCCGTATTTGCCGCCGTCGCTGAAACTGTCGGGCGTCACATTGACGATGCCCATGATGGCGGGGCGATCGCGCGGAATGCGGTCGAACGAAAAATCATACCACGGTCCCGACGCAGCGAGGAATTTTTCGAGCGTATCGGCAAGTTCGGGCAGGTGGAACCACTGCTCGCGGAGTCGCGCGATGAGTGCCGGAAAACGATCTTTCCGGAGCGAGAAGAGAAGGTTGCAGGGAGCCCCCTGTCCCGTGATGGCGTGTGCCGGCACCGCCGCCTCGCCGCCGAGCGAGAGGAGGTGCTGCTTGAGCGCATTGGCGCCCGCACACGAGATCCCCTTCACGACGAAGGTGAGGCACGAGAACCGCTCGCGCATGATCTTTTGCCCACGCTCCGACACGCCGAAGCGCTCCATGAGCGCCGCGCTCTCCTTCTCTTCGATGTGAAGCGGAAACACCTGCATCGCAACCCCTCTGGTTGAAGGGCATACTACGCGAAAAAATACCCGAAGTCAAACGAAGCGCTCAAGAAAATCGGGGGCCCTGAGCGGGCCCCCGGTGTCGTTTAGAGGTGAGTGTCGGGATTATTTGAGCGAGACGGTGGCGAGGCCTTCCCAGCCGCGGGCGATGATGAGGGTGTCACCCTGTTTGACCGCGGTGTTGCCGCTGTAATAGTAGTAGGCGTCGGCGTAGTAGGAGGCTTCGGGAAGGGTTATCTGCGTCATCTTGCCGTCGGGAGCGATGTAGGTGTACTCGCGGCTGTCGCTGCCGTAGTAGTAATAGTAGTAGGGGTCGCTCTGGCGGATGACGAGGACGCCGCCGCCGTCAACGCCGCTCATGCCGGCGCCGTCGGGGATGATGTCTTCCATGACCTTGGCGCCGGTCTCGCCGTCGTAGGCCGCGACGGTGGAGGTACGCTCGACGGTGGTCGAGTAGTAGGAGCACTGCTGCTCCTCCCAGTGGTAGGTCTGCTTGACGGTGTTCAGGAACACCCGCTTGTCCTGAATGAGGTAACTGCTCCAGAGATATTCGGAGGTGTTCTCGGTGTAGGTGTACTCCTCATGGTAGGGGATCACCTTGACGAGTTGCAGTTTCTTCCCGTCGGCGCTCTTCTTGAGGAGGGTGAGGTGGTAGAGGTACTGGCTCGAGTAGTAGTAATCGCCGCGTTTTCCGTTCTCGTCGGTCTTTAACCAGGTCCGCATCAGGGTGTAGAAGATGGTGCCGTCGTCGCTCATGCCGATGAGTTCACCGGGGATGTTGTACTTCTCGGCGAGCGCCGGCTTCGACGGATTGCTCACATCGACCGCCTGCGCGTAGCAGATGAGCAGTTCGCGCCCTTCCTCGTCCCAGCCGTGCACCTTGCAGTCGGTGAGCCACAGTTTGTCGCCGCGGGCGATGAGCGTGTTCGAGTAGGTGACGCCGCGGAACTCCTTGTCGAGCACGACCGGCGCCACGCTCTCTTTCGTCATGTCGGAAAGGTCGTACACGGCGAGGCGGGTCGTGTTGTAGTAATAGTAATCCTCGTAGGAAACGCCTTCCATCGCGCAGTCTACCATTGCGCCGTCGGCGAGACAGTAGGAGTGGTAGCGGGTGTTGAGCATGCCGGCCGCGCCGCTGTCGGCCACGGCGAAGGTGCGGTTGTACCAGTACCAGTACTCGTTCTCTCTCTGCGCGGGCAGGGTGAGTTTCACCGATCCGGCTGGTTTCGGCGCCTTCCCCGAGGCGAGGTCGAAGCGGGTCGCATAGACATTCTCCTCGTAGTACTCTTTCTGCTCCGTTTCGTCGTAGCGGTAGGAGCTCTCGTAGGAGAACAGATGCACCGCCTTCGCGTCGTTCTGCATGGAGTAGAGGTAACTGCCGCGGATGCGGTCGCTCGCCCAGTTGACCGGGTAGTCCTTGGCCGCGTCGTAGGTGACGAGCCGTATCTCGTTGTCGTACCACGCGGCGCCCTTCGTGCCGCAGAGGGAGTCGGCGCATTTGAAGAGGTTCTCGACCGCGTAGGCGACCGGCAGATTCGAGATCACCTGCGGGTTGTCGCGGTCGCTGTAGTCTATCATCATGACCGCCGTGTCGGCGACCGAAGCGATGTGGTCTCCCACGACGACACCGCGCCGCACATAACTGGGGCTCTCGACCGAACCGCGCTTGGTGAGTCCCTTTTCGAGGTCGAAGTCGATGAGGTGCAGTTTGTTTATCTCGCGGTAGGTGGTGTAGTTCCACTCGCTCGTCGGCACGAGGATGAGGCCGATCTCGTCGTAGATCTTGAAGGCCTTCCAGTCGTTGGTCGCTTCGCTCCACGAATAGCCGTTCTCGGCGCCGCCGAGTTCGACGGTGGTCATCTCGAACGGGTTGGCCGGGTCGTCCACATTGTACATCGAGACCTTCGCGTTCCAGCCGTCCTGATCGTCGATGCCGACGGTGAGGAGTTTC
>CAYNMQ010000059.1:0-570 GCA_964398245.1 uncultured Spirochaetales bacterium
CCATGCGGAGAAGGAGCAGGATATCTTCCGTAAGGGGGCGGAGAAGATCGGGGAGGATCTGTTTGTCCCCCTCGAAACGGGCGTCCGCCACGACGACATATTCCGGGGGCGTCGCGGGATCGCCGGCCCCGAAGAGATAGAGGGGGAAATAGACGCGCTTGTCATATCCGGGCATGAGCGGAAGATGCTCTTTTTCGTCGAGCAGCATCGTGCAGGGGATCGGTTGTCGGTTCTTCACCGCGAGGAGCAGTAGGCCGGTGAGACGAAAGGAAGCCCCGCTTCCGATGAGGGTCCCTTCCTCGCCGCGGACCTCAACGACCTTGAGAGAGACGGGCATCTCCTGCCGAGCCTTCCGAGGTAGGTGAGCAGGGGGAGATAGGGGTCCTCGACGGCGAAGCGCGCCGTTTCGGGAGGGCGCTCCTGCGGGGTGAAGCGCCGGTGTTCCTCGCGGAAGTGGCGAAGCAGGTCGTCGCGGCCGAGCAGATAGACGCCGGCGCCGGTGACAAGGAAAAGCGTGATGAGGGGGAAATCGGCCACATCGCCGGCGCGCGCCGGTACGGCGATCGAGAC
>CAYNMQ010000059.1:596-4651 GCA_964398245.1 uncultured Spirochaetales bacterium
TGCGAGGGACGCGTGTGGGAGATCATCGGCAGGGCGACAAAGAGGAGCGCGACCGTCGGCGCGCGGTTCCCCCAGGTGAAAAGTCCGGCGACATACACCGCCGTCGCGACCAATGCGGGGAGCGCCGGCGGCACCCGTTCCACCAGAAAGAGGTAAAGCTGGAGCGCGATGAACACGCCCCATATCACGATCTGCGCCGCCAGGGAATGGCGGAAGAGATGGGAAAGAACGATGAACAGGGCCGGCGCGGCGTAGAGAAAGGGGAGCGATCTAATGAAGCGGGTCATGAACGATGTATTGGTCGGGGCGTAATAAACGATACTTGTCGAACGCGAGCATCTCGACGGCGCGCCGATCGTTCTTGAGCCGCAAGATGCGTTCCTCGAGTTCCTTCATCCGTTGCTCGGCCGACGCGCATTCGCCGACGATCCGTTCGATGGCGGCGTGGTTGCGGCGGATGTCGCGATGCACGCGGTAGGTGTCGAGAAGCACCAGCACGGCAAGCGTTGCACAGATGCCGAGCAGAAGGAAAGAGGGCCAACGGTTCATTTCCTGCTCCGGGTCGCGATGGCGACATTCTTGAAGCCGAGTCCTTTGACGGTATCGAGCACCGTGGCGACGCGGCCGTAGGCGGTGCCGGTGTCGCCCTTCACGACGACGAGATGATGGCTCCGCTCGGCCGGTTCGACGGCCGAAAGGAACTCTTTGAGGCCCTCGGGGGCCACCTCGACATCGTTCACCCGCAGAGACCCTTCGAGCGGCACGGCGATCTCGATACGGCGCGTGTGCTCTATCGGCGCGGCGGCGGTCGCTTCGGGGAGGTTGACCTTGATGCCCGATTCGTGGAGGAACGAACTGGTGAGCGAGAAGAAGATGAGAAGCGTGAAAAGGACATCCACGAGCGGAGCGACATCTATCACGAAGTCGTCGTGGCCGCCGGAGCGTCTGATGCGGATATCCACCGGTTACCCTCCCTTCTTCCCGCGGAGCGTGTTCTCGAGCACTTCGGTCACCGTGACGGGAACGATGCCACCGATGTCGCTCCAGTCGCTTCCCCGCACATGGACTATCTGATTGTGCTCACTGCGGCCCATCATCGTGCCTCCGCTGGGGCTCTTCCCCTCAATGAGCACCTGCACCGTCCTTCCGAGAAAGCGCCGGCGCGTGGTGCTCATCACTGCCTTCTGCATGGTAAGGAGGCGGTTGAGGCGGTCAAGTTTTTCTTCCTGAGAGAGCGTATCGTTCATCTCCGCCGCTCTGGTGCCCGGACGGGATGAATAGGCGAAGGCAAAGAGGGTGTCATAGCGCACCGTTTCGATGAGACGCAGCGTTGCGGTGAAGTCTTCTTCGGTCTCTCCGGGGAAACCGGCGATGAAGTCGCCCGAAAGCGAAATGTCGGGGCAATATCTTCGGGCGAGCGCGATGCGGTCGAGGTATTCGGCGGCACTGTAGCCGCGCCCCATGGCGGCAAGGATACGGTCGCTTCCCGCTTGGGCCGGCAGGTGAAGGTAGGGCATGAGCGTCGGTATCTCAGCGAAGGCGCGCGCCAAGCGCTCGGTGAAATCGCGGGGATGACTCGTCACGAAGCGGATGCGGTCGAGTCGGGGGATGACGGCGACCCGCTGGAGCAGTGCCGTAAAATCGCCGCCGCTGACCGGATCCCGGTAACTGTTCACATTCTGGCCGAGCAGGGTCACCTCACGGATGCCGCGCTCGGTTAGCGACCTGATTTCCCTTACGATTTCATCGGCGCTCCGGCTCACCTCGGGGCCGCGCACGAAGGGAACGATGCAGTAGGTGCAGTAGTTGTCGCACCCATGCATGACGGTGACGAACGCGGAACAGGAGCCCTGCCAGAGATTATCGTATTCAGGGGGGAAAAGTTCGGTGTCGGCGAGCGCCGCGGGATCGGTCAGAACGACCGGAAGGGTATCCGACCCGGCGGCGGACGGAATGGCCGCTTCGCACCCCGGGCCGAAAACTCCCGCGATGTAGGGTGCCCGCTTCACCATCTCTTCACCCAACTGCTGGGCGACGCATCCCATCACGAAGATGCGCATATCGCCCCGCTCGGCCTGCTTCATGAAGCGTCCCGCGAAACTGAAGACCTTTTCCATTGGCTTTTCGCGCACCGAACAGGTGTTGATGATAAGAAGGTCTGCCTCTTCGGGGTCGTCCACCGCTTCCCAGCCGCGCGCCACAAGCAACCCCGCGACCCGCTCCGAATCGTAGCGGTTCATCTGACAACCGAAGGTATGTATGTGGAACCGGCGCATGCGCTCGTCGCTCCGTTATCGTCCGGCGCCACTATAGCGAAAGTGGGAGAGAAAGCAATCGCGGGGGTGGTGCTCTTCAGGATGGCAGGGATTGCTCACTTTTCCTGCGCGGTGGTGCCGGGTATCTTTTCGGGGTAGGGTTCGGCGCGGCCTCCGAGGCACTGGGCGAGGAACTGTTCGGCGCGGGCGAAGAAGTCCATGCGGTTCTCGGGGCGCGCGAAGCCGTGGCCTTCGTCGGGGTAGAGGATGTAGGTGACCGGTATGTTTTTGGCGCGCATCGCGGCGACTATCTGGTCCGACTCGCTCACCTTGACGCGCGGGTCGTTCTGCCCTTGGCCGATCATGAGCGGGGCGCGGATCTTTTCGACATGGAAGAGGGGCGATATCTTTTTGTTGAACTCGGCGTCGTTCTCGACATCGCCGATGCGCCGGAGCATCTGCATTTTGAAGGGCTTCCAGTAGGGCGGTATCGTCGCCATGAGCGTCTGGATGTTCGAGGGGCCGACAATATCTACGCCGCAGGCATAGAGTTCCGGGGTGAAGGTGAGACCAGCGAGTACCGCGTAGCCGCCGTAAGAGCCGCCGAAGATGGCGACCCGCTTCGGATCGGCGATCCCTTCTTTTATCGCCCACTGGACGGCGTCGGTGAGGTCGTGCTGCATCGCGCCGACGCCCCACTGACCGTTGCCGGCGTTCACGAAGTCCTTGCCGAAGCCGGTCGAGCCGCGGTAGTTGACCTGCAGGACGGCATAGCCGCGGTTGGCGAACCACTGTGCCGCCGCGTTGTAGCCCCAGTCGTCGCGCGCCCACGGGCCGCCGTGGACATAGAGGATGAGTGGAAGATCCTTCGGCTCCACGCCGACCGGCAGGGTAAGGTAACTGGGCAGTTCGAGTCCGTCGCGTGCTTTGATGATGAGCGGTTTCATCGGCGCGAGGGTGTATTTCTCGAGTTCCGGTTGGTGGGTGAAGAGAAATTTGGCCTTCTTGGTCTCCCGGTCGTAAAGGTAAAAGGAGTAGGGGGCCTCATCGAGTTCGTAGCCGATGATCCACTTTTTGTCGGCGCGGTCGCGCCCGACGATGAAAAGGTCGCCCTCGCGGAGCGGCTCGAGGACATCGAGGTCAGCCTTGACCGTCGGGTCGAAGACCTGCCACTCCTCGCGCAGATAGGTGAAACGGACCGCTTGCACCGCGTTCGTCTCAGGGTGGAGCATGATGCCGCCGACATCGGCCTTCGGATGCTGGGCGATGAGTCGTATCTCTTTGTTTTCAAAGGGATCGTACTCGATCAGTCGCGTCGTGTTGCTTCCTACCGAGGTTTCGAGGAGAAGCGTCCGGTTATTCTCGGTGAAATCGACCACGGAGCCGTCTTCTCCGAACGGCACCACCATGAAGTCGCGCCACGGAGCATTTTTGTTCTCGCGGATGCGGAGGATCGTGTCGGCGGTCTCCAGATTCGAGGCGACCGCGGCACGGATGACGAAATCGCGGTCGGCGACCCAGCCCTCGACATCTCCCGGATTTTCGGTGTCAAGGGAGAGTTCACCGGTCACGATGTTGAGTCGGTAGAGGTCGAAGACCTGCGGGTCGCGCTTGTTGAGCCCGACATAGATCTCGTCGGGGAAGTGCCGGTCGCTGATGATGTGGGCCGCCTTGACGCCCGGGAACGGGGTAAGGTCGCGCGTCTCGAGCGTCTCGAGGTTCACTGCGTAAAGGTGGTAGTTCTCGTCACCGTTCTGATCCTGCAGGTAAACGATGTAGCGGTCGTTCCACGCCCAGCCG
>CAYNMQ010000059.1:4661-10328 GCA_964398245.1 uncultured Spirochaetales bacterium
GCGATACTCGTCCTTCGTCACCATCCGGTCGTCTTCCTTTCCGATGGTGCGCACCCAGACATTGAGCACCTGCTTGTCGGGGCTTGGGGCAAGGTAGGAAAGGCGGGTGCCGTCGGGCGAGATGCGGACGGCCGTTTTCACCGGGTTACCGAAGAGTACTTCCCGGGGGATAAGGGGCGGCAGGTTCTTGAATCGGGGATCCATGGCGGCAGTTCCTCCTTTTCCTTGAGTGGTCACACACGAAACGACGAGGCACGCGAGAGCAACGCACAAACGCATGATAGGGATCATCATCGTCTCCTTACGGTCGTTCGTGGCCACTATACCGGCAAGCACGGCATATTGCAACCTGAAGATCATCGGCGCTTTTACCGTTTCATGACGACGCGCCTCAAACGCTTGCCTTTTGTGCGCATTGGGGGTATATTCCGCATCGGCATATACCTATCGGTATGAGGTGACCATGCGAGCGACACGGATGTTGTTCTTCATGTTCGGGATATTCCTCCTGTCTTTTTTCGGCGCCGGTGGCGTCGCGCGCGCCGGTTCTCCGGCACCGCTCCTCGATCGCTCGGCCGGCGTTCTTCCTGCGGTCGTCTATGACGAAGGCGACGAGGGGGATGACGAGGAGGACGAGGAAAAGCCGAAAAAAGGAAAGGATGACCTCGATCAGGAGGAGGAGGACGACGACGAGGCGGAACGGGAGACGCCGAAGAAATCGAAAGACGAATTCGTTCTGGAACAGCGGACTCAGGAGGTACAGGAATATAAAGAGCCCGAGGTGGTGAGCGTCAAGAAACCGACCTATCTTTACACCGAGAATTCGACCGATGCGCGCAAGATGTTCGAGCTCTTCCGCGGCGATGATCTTGTGGTAATCGAGGAGGACGGCGACTGGCTCAAGGTCGAGTTCCTCGGCAAGGAGGGGTGGGGCGAACGCGACGCGGTCGCGTTCACCAGATACACCGTGTACAGCCTCTTCGCCGACCTGTCGGTCGGGCTCTCCTCGTCGCCGGAACTCAAGAACTTCTCGGTGCTCGGCGATTACAGCATCGCGCTGTTCTACGGCCTTCACGAGTACTTCATGCCGGGGGTCGAATTCAAGGCGATCTCGGTCGACAGCGATGTCATGTACACCGGCGGCGGTCCGGTGCTCCGCGGCCACATCCCGTACCTCGAGAGCAAGATATCGAAGACGATGCTTTCGGTCTCGGGCGGCTATTTCCGGCTGCCCGAAATACCGTTGTATAAAGGGACCGGTTCGCGCCCCGATACGATCATCTTCAACGGCGGCTACCTGAGCGGCGCCCTCGAACATGTCGTGCGCGTCTCGGATCCGGTCTACATCGGCGGCGGTTTCGATTTCCTCTTCGCCGGCGGTTCGGGCAAAACGGCGAGCGGCGAAGAGGTGCACCGCTCGTTCTGGTCGTTCGGCGGACGGATAAAGGTGTTGTTCAACATTTGGGAATAGGGTGCCATGCTGAAGATGACGACGCTTTCTTTAGGGTACCTTACGCTGATCGCAGAGTTATTCCTCGCTTACTGCGAACCGGAGAAGTCGCACTTCGGCATCGCGTGCGCCACTTTCGAGGACTGTTACCTCGGCGAGCGCTGTTTCGAGGGGCGGTGCGTCAAGAACCTCAAGGAGCCGAAGAACCCGATGGAGGAGCAGGAGGAATTCGCCGGGCTTACCTACGCGACGACGAAGATCTTCTACAACGGCCGCGTGAATCTGCCCGACAAGTTCATCCTGCCTTATGGAAATCTGCGGGTCCTCTACGGCAAGGACAACTACCGCCAGAGCGTCGATCCGGTCAACGGCACCTTCTGGCTTCGCCTCAACGCCGTCGGCACCTCGCTTCTCATCCTCGAGACGAACTATCCCGAAGAGGAACGCAATGTCCCCATCTTCCTCACCATCTTTCCGGCGAACGGCGATTCCTACTTCCGGCGCAACAACATCGAGTTCAGCGTCCGCGAGACGGCAGCGGCGCTCGTGTTCCTCCAGCCGGCCATCCCCGCGACCGTCAATCCTTACTTCAACGCGGCGCTTCTCGAGCGCATCCGCAATCTCACGGTGATGCCCTATCTTCAGCGGGTCATCGAGGACAAGATGACCATCTTCTCGCCGGCGGTCATCGTCTCGGGCGACATAGACATCCAGAATGTCGTCGCGGCGGCGGTTGACGAACTTTTCAACGAACTGAGCGCGGCTCCCGCCTCGTCGCTCGGGCCGCTCGGGCTCGTGAACGAGGACGACACCACCGATAAATTCTACCGCGTCCCCTTCAAGGAGGTCCTTCAGCCCGATCCGAAGGAGGTGGACAATGTCTATATCAAGTACTACGACGACAACGGCCCGGCGGTGAAGGCCTTCAACAACCTGCCGCGCTGGGTCTTCTATTTCGTGGACGCGATGCCGGTGGAGGCGTCGCTCCCGGGAGAGATAAGCGATCCGGGGATAGACAAAGAGGCCGATCCGGCGCTCATCGTGCCGCCCAAGAACTATGTCTCGCCGAAACTGCGCTATGTCGTTCAGCGCTTCGTCAACGAACGGGGCGACATCATCGCGAACAATGTGCTCGCCGAAGGACAGTCGAACACGATCAACGCCGAGATAAACACCTACTACAGTTTCGAACCGGTCACCGAGAAGACGCCGATAAAGTTCAAGAAGAAGGAGATAGATCAGGGATTCCTCGTCGGCTATTTCCCGGGGCCCGATCTCGGCGAACTCGATGCGCGCGCCATGGACGCCCTCTGGGCGACCTACTTCACGCAGCTCGTCCTTCCGGTGGTCCAACTGTCGGGAGACATCGGCGATGCGTTCAAAACGGTGCTCTTCAACTACGATCAGGTCTCGGGTAAGTCGCTCGCGGCCCACCCTGCCTACATCATCGCCAAGGGCATTAGGAACCACGGCCTCGGGCTTCGGGTGAACGATTTCATGCGCAAGCGGAAATCGGCCTTCGAATCGCTTCTGTACAAGCGCGACCTCTATGAAAAGGTGATGGAAGTGTTCCTCAACGCCTTTCAGGGACGCACGGTGTCGAGCCAGTCGTTCCTCGCCGATGTGCTCGAGAAGACGGGTAGCCCCTCGTTCGTGACGCAACTGCAGAAGGCCGCCGGCATCGTGTACGGTCAGATAGCGCCACCCGCCATCGTGCGACGGATCCGGGGCATGGATGCGCCGGTGCTCGAGTTCACCGATGCGGTCTTCAATCACGATACGGGGACCGATCTCTACTACTTCAACGAGGCCGACGAGGTGCTCACCGACGATGACGATACGGTGCCGTACCCGACGCAGGCGAATGTCTGGACGAAGGGGATGTGCGACTGCCAGAGCACGGATGTCCCGGGGTGCATGATGTTCGTCGCGGCGGGCGGGAAGAACTTCTCGATGGGCTCCGACGGCGGGAGCGGATGGTTCGGCGCCGAGGCCTACGAGGCAGAGAAGCCACGGCACCGCGTGACGCTGGAGAAGAACTTCTACATTGACAAATATGAAGTGACGGTCGCTCAGTACAAGCAGTTTCTCAACGATCCCGCGAACAAGGAATGGTTGCCCAAGTATGCCTCGATGGGGGTCGGCAAGTGCTTTGGCGACGATGACTATCTCTCGGTCTGGAACCAGCCGGCCTACCTGAAGGGAGACAAGGAACTCTTCCCGGTTACGACCGTCTGCTGGTATGCGGCGAATGCCTACTGCAAGTGGGCGGGGCGTCGTTTGCCGACCGAGGAGGAGTGGGAGTTCGCCGCGCGCGCCGTCGGCGACTGCGTGTGCAACGCAAGTGATGCCGCCTGCATCGCCAATAACGCCGAGTGTAACGAATATCCATGGGGGAACGAGAGTGTCTTCAACGCTGCCTCGATACCGTACCGCGCCAACTATCGTAACAGCGGCGATCCCTATGAGCCCAGCAAATTGGAGAAGGAGAAGATAGACAAGAGCATCCTCGACCTCATGTATCCGGCGCCGAACCTGACGCCGGTCGGCTACTTCAACGGGACGGTCTATCCGAACTTCAACTCGAAGCCGGGATTGTCGCCGTACGGCCTGCATGACATGGCAGGCAATGTGGAAGAATGGACTTCGACGCGGTTCTATTACTACTCCGACCTCGCGGAGGGAGGCATCCCGACGCCGGTCGGCGACCAGCGGACGATACGCGGCGGCAGTTGGGCGAGCACGCGCCACCTCATCAGAACGAGTTACCGGCGGGGCGTGAACCCGCAGAACAACTCGAACATGATCGGGTTCCGTTGCGCGATGGATGCGAACTAACGGAAGGAGATAGGGCGCCATGAAACGATGGATCATCTCGTTCGCAATGGTCTTGGTCCCGCTGCTGCTCGGCGCGGTCATCGTCGAGGAGGACGGCAAGATCAAGGTCTATGACGAGCAGTACTCCGATGAGATAACCTACTTCCACGAGGATGTCATCGTCGAGGACTTCAATGTCGGCACCGGTGACTATGTCCCCAGCAGCGACTGTTCGCTCTTCGGCAGTCCGTTCAACATCAAGATCAATGTCTGGGGCGGCGCGAAATCGGAGATGGAACTCAAGGGAAGGGGCGTCGCCCGTTGGCCCGAATCGGTGAAACTCTCCTACGAGGGGACCCCCGACGGCGGCCACGCACTCATGAACTACGGCATCGAGATGGAAGCGCTCTACAAGATATGTCCCCCGTTCGGCGACGGAAACCCGCAGGAGATAAGCGAGTATCTCAACTTCGACCTGCGCTTCTTCGACGAACGCAACTTCACCCCGTTCCTTCTCGACGGCAATGACGAGAACCCGGTCTCGCTCGAGGACAGCATTCAGAACTTTCACCTCTGGGACGGCACGCTTGAGGACATCATCGGAGTGCCGATCAGCGTGCCCATCATCGGCAACATCGCCGCGATGATCCACCTTTCCTTCGATCTCGACGGCATCATGTACATCGAGATGTTCGGCTCCCGCATCGCGCTTGACGAGAAGGCACAGCGCGCCATCTTCGCCGACAATCAGTACCTTGTCATCGAACCGCCGCTTGTCGGCACGACGCTCATGGTGAAGGCGCATTACGAATCGCTCGTCTACTACGAGACCGACATCATCCTCACCATCACGCTGACGCTCAAGATACCGATCTTCGAACTCGAATTCCCGATCCCGATAAAGATACCGCTCGTCAAGGACCACAAGACATGGATATTCAATTCGCAATCGGTCCAGTTCGAGTTCCCCGCCATTTTCATCGAGAACCGGGCGCATCAGTTCTTTGACACCGTCCCTGGCGATGAGGACTACTGGGAGTTCGATGTCGCGAACATCGGTACGCGGACGCTCGAGGGACGCATCGTAACCGAGGATCCCAACTTCATCGTCCTGCCGGAGGAGTTCCTCCTCGAGCCGGGCGAAAGCGCGGCGGTGACCGTATTCTTCAAGCCGTACGAGGAGGGCTTCAAGAAAGGGGTCATCACTTTCTATTCGAATGACCCGGTCGAGCCGGTGACCTCGGTGGCGCTCTTCGGCTACTCGAGCGAATCGGGAACCTTCTACAGCAAGGTCAAGGAAGGCGACGAGCCGCGCTACGAAGTGAAGACGCCCGCCGGCTGTTCACTTACCGTGCTGGGCGAGTAGGGGAGGGGAGCATGAAAAACGGCATCGTTTCCTT
>CAYNMQ010000060.1:0-10284 GCA_964398245.1 uncultured Spirochaetales bacterium
CCGTCGGGGTAGGGGGTGTCAGTCTTGAGAAACTCAAGAATGCGTTCGTCTAAATGAAAATTGCTCAAGGTGTTATTCGTCATCATCGATGATCCCTCCTCCGGTAACATGTCCTTTCGTGGGGCTCTTGGAACAGAAACCGCCTGCTCTTGTCGGTGATCCGCAATAGATGCACCGGTCGGGACCATCATCTACCACATGAGTCTTGTAAGGACTCTTAGGACAAAACCCGCCTGCTCTCGTCGTCGAACCGCAAAAAATACATTTTCCGGGCACATGGACTACATGGCTTTTTGTCGGGCTCTTGGAACAAAACCCACCTGCTCTCGTCTGGGCGCCGCAATACTTACATCTTTCCATTACAGTCTCCATTGAACGATTTCTGCATCACGATATGTTCTCCAATCTTTCCCCTGAGGATAACATTAGTATCTTCGGTTTATTTTTCATGTTTTTCAATTTTTTCCAAGACTTCAGAGCCGTACTTTTCTGACAAGGAAGCCTCCTTTTATCTCTCAAGGGGACCGGTGCATCCTTCTCCCAACGCGCGCAGGGCCTCTGCGAGAGCGGATACCCCGACCCACGACGATGGCGGATCTCCCCACCAATTGAGTTTAAGTTCTGTCGCGAACGGGTAGGATTCTATCAGCAGTGAATAGGTGGTTCCGTCGAGCCCCATCATTGCGGAAAACACCCCGCTGATGCGCAGGCCATCGAGTAGGTGCCTTATGCGATCTGCCTCTTGAGGCGACAGGTCGCGTTTGGTTGTCCGCGGTGCGCGCGACCACTTGCGGATGACCTTTACTCGTCCACCATCACCGGCGGAGCGAAGTTCTACGATCACCTCAAAATGCTCCTCAAAGGATGGTTCGACACGGAGTCTTATCGTCGTTCCCCAGTCCATTCAGAACCCCACTTTCCTTACTGTTCCTTTCTTCAGCGACGCCTCCTCGGCGCAGAGCGCCTCGAGGCGGTCAAGGTCGGGTTTGCCGCTGAAAAGGGTGTCCACGATGTAGCGGCGCGCCACATTCTCTATCTCGCCGCCGGTGAGGGGGTGGGCGGCGAGCGTGCGCGCCTCTTCCTCGGTGAGCTCGGGCAGTTTCGAGCGCCAGATGCGGGCTCGAACCTCTGGTGTCGGTTCGGGGAACTTCAGTTTGTAAAGGAACCGGCGGCTGAAGGCGTCGTCGAGCATACCGGTAAGGTTGGTCGTCGCGAAGAGGATACCGTCGAAGTTCTCCAACTCCTCGAGGATGATATTCTGCATGGTGTTGTGCATCTGGTCCACCGAATGACGCGCCTCGAGACGGTGCGAGAGGAGCGCATCGGCCTCGTTGAGGAGCAGGATCGGCATCACTTTCATCGCCTCGGCGGCGGCGCGGTATTCGGTGAAGATGGCGCGGGTCCGTTTCTCCGACTCGCCGACCCACTTGTCGCGGATCGCCGCCATCTCGACTTGCAGGATGTCGCGCTTCACGCGGCGCGCGAGTTCATGGACCGCCGCCGTCTTGCCGGTACCGGGCGCGCCGTAGAAGAGTGCGGTGAACCCCGTCGGCAGGCCGCGCTCCTTGAGCCGTTTTTCGAACAGTCGTCGTCCCTCACCGGAACGGGACAGGGCGCGCGTTACAGTGTCGAGTTCCGCTTCGAGGCGGCTATCGAAAAAGAGTTCGGGACCCTTGTCGCGCCAGCGGCGGTGTGAGAGGAAAGGCGGGACGGCGATCCGCTTCTTTTGCCCGATTTTCCGGGCGCCGAATATCTGATCCCGCGCCTTCGGGGAGAGGGTGAAGTCGGGCGAGCGCGAGAAAGGGTTGTCGTCCTGTTCCTGCAAGATGATGAGTCCTTCGGCGAGCACCGGCAGAACATCTTGCGTCACATCACGCAGAAAGGCGGCGCGGCGGCGGAGAGAGGTGAAGATGGTGTTCGTGAACTCGTGCAGGTCAACACCGGTGCGACGCGACTCTATCTGGTCGACCGCCGCCACGAGGATCATCACCTGTTCGGGGAACGAGAACGACCGGATGAGTTCCGCGAGCCGGTTGTCGGGACCCATCTGGGCAATGAGCGACCGGCACTCCGACTCGAACCGTTCGATGTCGCGGTTCTCGCGGTCCGCGAGTTGCTCCCAGATCGTAGAGAACCGGTCGAGCGCCGCAAAGGGATCGGCGGGGTCGAACGGTTCCTCCTCCAGTTCGCCTTTCATGAGCGCCGCAAAGATGTCGGGATGGACGGTACAGGTGAGGCGCACCGCACGGTGTGGATAGCCCGACTGCCGCAGGAGCTGTTTTTTCAGGAGCGAGAAGTAGTCGCGCACCATTCCGTGATAGTGCTCCGTGAGGTCGTTCTCGTTGGCGAGCCGGGGGATGCTGCTCTCCTCTCCCTCGAGTTGCCGCGAAAGAACGGCCATGAAAAGAGCCGATTGGCTTACGGTGATGTTGTAGCGCTTCATCAGAAAGCGCTGTTGGGGGCCGCGCGGCTTTTTCGCCGTGAACAGGCGCTTGAGGTTCCCCGTTTCCTCGAAAAAGGCAATGAGATCGAACACTTCAGCCATGGTTTCCTCCTTAACTCACCCCAAGCCCCCTCTCTTGCCAAGAGAGGGGTGGCCGAAAGGCCGGGGCGAGTTCAACCCAGCATACCATGACCGCAGTGACAGGGATTGTCCCTGAAAAGCGATTTTTGGGGTTATTCCCCGATTATCTTGACGAGCACCCGCTTGCGGCGCATCCCGTCGAATTCACCGTAGAATATCTGCTCCCACGGGCCGAAGTCGAGTCGCCCGTTCGTTATCGCCACGACGACCTCGCGCCCCATGATCTGGCGCTTGAGGTGGGCGTCGGCGTTGTCCTCGGCGCCGTTGTGGCGGTACTGGGAGTGCGGCTTTTCGGGCGCCAGTCTCTCGAGCCACTGCTCGAAGTCGTGGTGGAGCCCCCGCTCGTCGTCGTTGATGAAGACGCTCGCGGTGATGTGCATCGAGTTGACGAGGACAAGCCCCTCTTTGACGCCGCTCTCGGCCACCGCCCGCTCGACCTCGGGAGTGATGTTGACGAAGGCGCGGCGCGTTTGCGTGTTGAGCACGATCTCTGTGCGATAGTGTTTCATGGCGATCCCTCCGGTTACCGTCGCTGGTCTTTTCCCATTGTCGCAAGAAGGTCGTTTTCGGCAAGTTTCTTTGGCGACAGCATTAGGGGAAAACTTGAAAAAGTGGAATCGGTGCGCTAGGGTAATGCGGTTATTGCGATGGAGGCGGCACGATGTACCGGCGCATACTTCTCAAGTTGAGCGGTGAGGCGCTCCTTGCACCCGACGGCGCGCCCATCGCGCCGCAGTTCCTTTCCTACCTCGCCGGCGAGGTGGAACAGGTGGTGAAAGAGGGGGTCCAGACCGCCATCGTCGTCGGCGGCGGCAACATCTTCCGCGGCCTCCAGCAGACCGAACGGACCGGCATAGACCGGGCGACCGGCGACTACATGGGGATGATCGCCACCGTCATCAATGCGCTTGCGCTCCAATCGGCCTTCGAAAAGCAGGGTATAGCGACCCGCGTCCAGTCGGCCATCGAGATGAGCAAGGTGGCCGAACCCTACATTCGTCGCCGGGCGATCCGTCATCTTGAAAAGGGGCGCGTGGTCATCTTCGGGGCCGGGACCGGCAACCCGTTCTTCACCACCGACACCGCCGCGGCGCTCCGCGCGGTCGAGATCGGGGCCGATCTGCTCATCAAGGCGACGAAGGTGGACGGCCTCTACGACAAGGACCCGGCGCGCAACCGCGATGCGGTCTTCATCAAGCATACCACCTTCGCCGAGGCGCTCCGGAAAGGATATCAGGTGATGGACGCCTCGGCGCTCCAGCTGTGTGCCGAGAACAAACTCGCCGTCAAGATAGTGAACATCTTCACCTCCGGAGCGATCCTCGCGGCGCTCCGCGGCGACGACGCCGGCAGTCTCATCACGGCATAACGACACGGAGGAGGGATACCATGTTCGACCAAAAGGCTTTCTTCGACCGGCTCAAGGACAAGTTCCAGAAATCCATCGAGGCGTACCGGGGCGAACTCGCCGCGTTCCGCACCGGCAAGGCGACGCCGACGATCCTCGACGGCGTCACGGTGAACTACTACGGCCAGAAGACCCCGCTTGCCCAGATGGCTTCCATCTCGAGTCCCGACCCGCGCATGCTCGTGGTCCAGCCGTGGGACAAGACCCAGCTCAAGGAGATAGAGACGGCGATCCGCAGCGCGAACCTCGGGCTCAACCCGATAAACGACGGTCACTTCGTCAAGGTGCCGATCCCGGCGCTTTCCGAGGAGCGGCGCAAGGAGATCGTCAAGCAGATCCATCAGGTCACCGAGAAGTTCCGCGTGAGTCAGCGCCACATCCGCCGCGACGCGATAGACGAGATAAAGAAGGCGCAGAAGGACAAGCTCATCACCGAGGACGACGAGAAGAAACACACCGAAACGGTCGAGAAGGAGCTCAAGAACTTCCTTAAGACGCTCGACGAGATCGCCGCGAAAAAGGAAAAAGAGGTGATGGAGAACTGATGCCGCAACCGGTCCTTGGCATAGACCTCGGCACGACGACGACCATCGTCTCGGTGGTGCGCGACGGCATCCCCGAGGTCATTCCCGTGGAGGAGGACGGCCGCCTGCTCCTTCCGTCGGTCGTTCATTTCGACGAGAAGGGGGAGCCGGCGTCGGTGGGGAGCGAGGCGAAGAAACTGCGCATGCGCTATCCCGACCGGACGGTGTGGTCCATCAAGCGCATCATCGGCCGCACCTTCTCGCATCCCGACACCGAGGTGGCGATCCTGCGCTTCCCGTACCGCATCTCCGAAGGGAACAACGACTCGATCGTCGTCCATGCCGGCCCGCACTCCTATTCGCCACAGGAGGGTTCGTCGTTCGTCCTCAAGCGCGCGGTGGCCGCGGCGGTGAAGCGCCTCGGCGAGCCGCTCTCGCGAGCCGTCATCACGGTTCCTGCGAACTTCAACGAGGCGCAGCGGCGCGCCACGCAGAACGCCGGCAAGCTCGCCGGTCTCGATGTCCTGCGCATCGTCAACGAGCCGACGGCGGCGGCGCTCGCCTACGGCTTCGGCTCGACCGCCAACGAACGGGTCGCGGTCTATGACCTCGGCGGCGGCACCTTCGACATGACGATCCTCGAGACGCGCAACAAGGTGCTCGATGTCCTCGCGACCGGCGGCAACTCGTTCCTCGGCGGCGACGACATGGACAACGCGCTCCTCGAATACTTCGCCTACGATGTCGAAAAGAAGTTCGGTCTCCGCGTGATGGACCACCCCGACCTTCTCAACACCCTCGCGGCGCAGGCCGAGGCGGTCAAGATAGCGCTCACCGACCGCGAAGAGGTCAAGGTGATCCTCCGCGGCATCATCCCCGGCGAACGGCGCGCCGACTATACGCTCGAGATGACGCGGCCGCTCTTCGAACGGCTCATCGCGCCGGTCGTCGCCAAGACCTTCGAGATCAGCGACCGCACCCTCGCCGAGGCGCATCTCAAGGTGAAGGACCTCGACGCCGTCATCCTTGTGGGCGGCGCGACCAAGGTGCCGCTCGTCCAACGCGAGGTGGTCCGCTACTTCGGCAAGGAGCCGTGCGCCGGCGTCCGCGCCGAACTCGTCGTCTCGATGGGAGCGGCGATACTCGCCCAGTCGCTCGAGGAATCCTATCGCGGCGAGGACTCGCCGGTGCTTCTCGATGTCACGCCGCTCGGTCTCGGCGTCGGCACGGTCGGCGACCACATCGAGGTGCTCATAGACAAGAACGAGACGCTTCCGGTCGAGCGGACGAGCATCTTCACGAACGCCTACGACGATCAGGAGGAGGTGAAGATACGCATCTATCAGGGGGAGGGGAACAAGAAGAGCGAGTCGCTTCTCATGGGCGAGCTCACCCTTTCGCAGCTGCGCAAGGCACCGCGCGGCATGCTCCGCATCGAGGTGCGCTTCGAGCTCGACACCAACGGCGTGCTCCATGTGAACGCGATAGACAAGGACACCGGACAGCGTCAGCACATCGAGCTCAACATCCTCGGCCTCGACTGCGCCGATCAGGAGATCATGATGATCATAGACGAGATAGACCGCGGCGCGCCGGCGGCCCCGGAGGGATGAGACGATGACGACGACGCATGTCCTCGGCATAGACCTCGGCACCTCGACGACGGCGGCCGCGCTCGTCATAGACGGCATCCCGCAGACGATCCCCCTCACCGGCGAACAGGGTCACATCATGCCGTCGGTCGTCTCGTTCCTCGACGGCGGGCGGACCGTCGTCATCGGCGGCGAGGCGAAGCGGAAACTGCCGCAGAATCCCGAGAACACCGTCTATTCGGTCAAACGGCTCGTCGGCCGCCAGTTCTCGAGTCCCGACACCAAGCGGTACGCCAAGATGTTCTCGTACCGCGTCGTGGAGGGGGCCAACGATTCGGTGGAGATACAGATACAGGACAAGCGCTATACGCCGCAGGACATCTCGGCGTTCATCCTCGGCAAGATAAAGGCGGCGGCGGAGGATTTCGTCGGCGCGCCGATCCAGAAGGCGGTCATCACGGTGCCGGCGAACTTCAACGAGGCGCAGCGGCGCGTGACGCAGCTCGCCGGCGCGGCGGCGGGGCTCGATGTCATGCACATCATCAACGAGCCGACGGCGGCGGCGCTCGCCTACGGATTCGGCAACCGCTTCAACGAGCGGATCGCCGTCTACGATTTCGGCGGCGGCACATTCGACATCACGGTGCTCGGGGTCCATGGGAATGTGCTCGATGTGCTCGCAAGCGAGGGGGAATCGTTCCTCGGCGGCGACGACATCGATGCGGCGCTCCTTGATTTCTTCCTCGCCGACATCGAAACGACGCACGGCGTCAAGATGGAGTGCACCAATATCGTGCGGTCGCTTCTCACCGCCGAGGCGGAGCGGATCAAGAAGGAGCTGTCGGTCTCGGAAAGCATCGCGGTCACCATCAAGAACCTCATTCCCATGTCGAGCGGCGCGATGCTCGACTATCAGGTGAAGGTGAGCCGCCCGCTCTTCGAACAGATCCTCGCCCCCATCGTCGAGAAGTCGTACGACTGCTGCCGCCGCGCGATGGAGAACGCGCATCTGAGGCCCGGCGAGATAGACGCCGTGGTGCTCGTGGGCGGCACCACCAAGATCCCGTACATCCAGCACAGGGTCGCCGAGTTCTTCGGGCGCGACCCGTTCCTCGGCATCGAGACCGAGCTCGTCATCGCGATGGGAGCGGCGATCTACGGCTATTCGATGGTGGAGCAGCAGCGGAAGGAGACCCCCGTGCTCCTCGATGTCGTGCCGATGTCGCTCGGCGTCGGGACCGCCGGCGATTTCGTCGAGATACTCATCGAGAAGAACGAGCCTCTCCCGCTCGAACGGACCAGCGTCTTCACCAACGCCTCGGACAATCAGAAGACGGTCCGCATCGGCATCTATCAGGGCGACAAGACCAAGAAGAGCGAGTCGCACCTCATGGGGGAGATCGTGCTCACCGAACTGCGCGCCGCCAAGCGCGGCGAGCTCAAGATACAGGTCACCTTCGAGGTGGACACCAACGGCGTCCTCAATGTGAAGGCGATGGACCTCGAGACGGGCAATCGGCAGAACATAGAGTTGAACATTCTCGGTTTGGGGTGATACCATGACGCATCACATCGGCATCTACCTGAGGGACGAGCGCTATCTCGCCTCCCTGCAGGATTTCCTTTCCCGCAGGATACCGGACACGGAGGTGGTGGCGATCCGCAGCCTGAAGGAGTTCCACGCGCAGGCGGAGCGTCCCCTCACCGTCGTCATCGCGGAGACGCAGCTCAACGAGGGGATATGGCTCCGCGTCATCCCGGTGCTCAAGCGGGCGCGGCACATCATCCTGCTCGCTTTTCCCGGCGGTCCCGAGATCACGGAGGAGATAGCGCGGAAATACGGCGCCGAGAGACTGTTCCGGGTCCCCTTCCCGAGCGGGGATCTCCTCGCCGCGATACAGGAGATGCTGGGCAGGGACGAGGAAGCGTCGGCCGACGCCGAAGCGTCGCTCGAAACGGTGGAGGAGATGGAGTCGCTCTACAACCGCCTGAACGACCTCGATTACTATGCGCTTTTCAATGTGGGCCCCTCCGCGGAGGTCGAGGAGATAAAGAAGCGCTACATAGAGCTGGCGCGCCGTTACCATCCCGACAAGTTCCGCAGCACCGCGCCGGAGGTCCGCACCATGGCGTACGAGATAACCAAGCGGGCGAACGAGGCCTACTCGGTGGTGTCGCATCCCAATCGCCGGAAGATGTACGACCGGATGCGCCGTGAGAACGCGGAGATAAAGCGGTTCGATTTCCGGCTCAAGATGAAGTACGAGGAGAATCCCCACGACACCATCGTCAACAAACAGGCGCGCCGGTTCGCCCTGCTTGCTCAGAAGGCGATGGAGGAGGGCCAGTTCAAGCAGGCGCTCACCCAACTCAAGATGGCCGATTCGATGGAGCCGGGGAACGACTACATCCTGAGTCTCATCGAGCAGGCGAAGAAAGGAATGGAACAGGGGTGACATGACCGTCAGACCCTCCGCCGGGAACGCCGTTCCCCGGCATGTCGCCATCATCATGGATGGCAATGGCCGCTGGGCGAAGAAACGGATGTGGAACCGCCTGCGCGGCCACCGGGAAGGGGCCGAAAGCGTTGATGTCGTCACCGAGGCGGCGCGCAAGGCGGGGGTCGAGTACCTGACGCTCTACGCCTTCTCGACCGAGAACTGGAGCCGTCCCGCCGAGGAGGTGAACGGCCTGTGGGCGCTGCTCGCGGAGTTCCTCGAGAAGAAGCGCGAGAAACTTGTCAGGAACCGCATCCGTCTCCATTTCATCGGTCACCTCGAACAGCTTCCCGCGGAGGTGCGGCAGAAGGCGATCGAGGTGAAACGGGCGACCGAGGAACACGGGTGGGGCATGACGCTGACGCTCGCGCTCTCTTACGGGGCGCGCGACGAGATCGCCTGCGCCGTCCGGGAGATCGCGCGCCGGGTGAAAGGAGGGGAGATCTCCCCCGACGATGTTTCCGAGAGCACGATCGGCGCTCACCTGTTCACCGCCGATATGCCCGATCCCGACCTCGTCATCCGGACCTCGGGCGAGATCCGCGTGAGCAACTTCCTCCTTTGGCAGAGCGCCTACGCCGAATACTACTTCACCGAGACGCTGTGGCCCGATTTCCGTGAGAAGGAGTTCCTCGAGGCGCTCCGCGCTTATGCGGGACGCCAGCGGCGGTTCGGCAGGACCGGCGATCAGGTGAAAGAATAAGGCGCTCTTTTCTCTCGCGTTCCCTCAGGAAAGATCGGTCGCCGCGCCGATACGCGGGGCCGGCAGTGTCACGCCGAGGATGTCTCCCAGACGGTAACCGTGCTCGCGCAGCAGGGAAAGATATCGCTCGTCGCGGTCTTCCGGAGGACGAGGGAACGAATCGGGAGCGACGCCGCGGAGCCCGGGGCAGCGCTCGGTGATCTCGGCGCGCCATGAGGGATCGGAGAAGAATTCGGGAACGAACGGGGTCTCGCGGCACTGCGCCGGCTTGGCGACATGGACGGCGCAGCGGTCCTCCTCGAGGAACAGGCACGCAAGGGAGGCGTCCTTCCGCAGCACGAGGTAGGGAAGGTACCGCCATCCGCCGCCCTCTTCCGCGATCTCGATGATGATGAAATCGGTGTAACGGTCAACCAGCGTTTGCGCGGCGATCCCGAGGTGGGCGGCGAGCGTTGCGATGTCCTCCGGATAGAGAAAAACCGAACCGTCGCCCCGGCAACAGGCGCCGCACCGGCGGCAGGCGAACGAGTTATCGCTCATCCGGCGCGCCTCCGGCGATGCCATCGCTCACGAGGGACATGCTTCCGGCCTCCTCCCGGAAGCGCTCGGTCAAGAATATCCGCACCGTCGCGACCTCCTTGCGGTACTCTTCCTTCTCGAGCCCGTAGGGGACCCCCTTCGCCGCAAGCGCACGGAGCGGGTTGGCGCGGTATTCCCACGGAAGAAGGCGTATCTTGGCGCCGCGCGAAGCGAGCAGCAGCCCGTCGCGGCCGGGACGGGCGAGGCCGGATATCGTTTTCTCGTCAGGCGCGCCGACCAGCGCATAGCGGCGGTGAAAGGTCGTTTCGATGGCGAGGTCGCTCATCTTCCGTCCTTTCGCCGCGCACATCTCGGCGAGAAGCGCCGGCGCCTCGCGGAGGATGTCGCGGAGCCGTCTTTCGTAGAACGAAACGGTGACCGGTCGCTCTCCGGAAG
>CAYNMQ010000061.1:0-10253 GCA_964398245.1 uncultured Spirochaetales bacterium
TCGGTGCAGAGGTCGGTCAGCGTCGCCAGTTCCGAGTCGGAGTTCTCGGCCAGCCATTCGACCGCCCAGTTGCCGCCGGTGTAGTCGAGATCGTCCTCCATCGCCTGATCCCAGAAGTAATTCCCGTCGGGGTCATGCGCCTCGATGTCGGCGAAATCGAACAGTATCCGCTCGTGCTCGGCGCAGTGCTGGCGGATAAGCGTGTTGTTGTAGTGGATGCCGTTCTCGGCCATATCCTCGCCGGTGCCCTCCGAATGGCCCGTCATGAACACGAAGGTCACCGGATGCTCCGCCGCACGCGGTTTGGTGCCGCCCGGCCCGTATTCGGCGATGAGTTTCTCCATGTTGTCAACATACCGCTGAGCATCGTGACCGTTTATCGAGCACCATGACCACATGACGACATTGATATGGTAGTTGTTCGGGTCATCAAGAAGCGTACGGGTCTGAACGACCCACGGGGTGTCGCCGTTCTCATCCACCCAGTCCCCCTGACTGAGATCGGGCGCATCGCCGGGAATGCCGTAGTCATCGAGGTCAAGCCCCGCCGAGCCGTCGTCGCTCCATTGGTAGGTCGTCCCGAAGGGGCCATGCGCCATGAGCGCGTTCATCCCGGAGATGAGTTGACTCCCGTGGGAGGTGTGTTGATAGGCGATGTGGAGGTTGTTCTTCGCCGCGGCTATCCATTCCGAGGGGATCGCCGACAAGTCGGTGTTCGCATGGCCGATGACCATACCGCCGCCGGCCACGGCATCGGTGTCGGTCGCCGTTTCGTCAGTGACCGCTTCGTCAGTGACGACCTCGTCGGTGACCACGGTATCGGCATCGTTCGGCACAGGGACGTCGAACACGATGTCGGTATCGTTGCCGCTGCTTTTGGTGCCCTCACAGGCGCAGAGAAATGCAAGGAACATTAGCGCAAAGATACCGGTAAAACTTCTCATCTTTTCTCCTCCCGGTTGTTGACGGTCATGAACAGAGCAATGGTATGCCGCAGGCGGATGATTGTCAATGCTCCGAATCGGGTCCCTGCAAGCGCCGCGGGTCGCGGCCGATCTCGTCGAGTTCGGCCATTTTCTTAGGCAATTCGGGAAGTCCGAGTGAGAGAAGTCGCTCGCCCTGCGGTCGCACCTGCCGTTCGTAACTGCCGACCGCCTTGTCGAAGTGCTCGTTCATCGAGCGGAGCGCGTTCCCCATCTTTTCGAGGTGTTCGGTGAAGGTGGCGACGCGCCGGTAGAGTTCCTGTGCCGCTTCGCCGATGGCGCGGGCTTGCTCGGCCTGTTCCGACTGTTGCCAACTGACGCTCACCGAACGGAGGAGCGCGATGAGCGAGGCGGGGGTCGCGAGGAGTATCTTTTTCGACGCGGCCCACACGATGAGATCGCGGTCGGCCTCGAGCGCCGCGCTGAAGAGCGATTCGGCGGGAAGGAAGAGGACGACATGATCGAGGGCGTTGGGGAACTGACGGGGATAGTCACGCTTCGCGAGCGCCTCGATGGTTGCCTTGAGTTTCCGGGCGTGTTCGGCAAGGAGCCGCTGGCGTTTTTCGAGATCACCTTCGTTCATCGCTGAGAGAAACTCGAGGTCAGGCACCTTCGCGTCCACGATGATGACGCGGTCCCCCGGAAGGTGGACGATGAGGTCAGGACGCCCTTCGTCGCCGCTCACCTGCTCGGTGAAATCGCAGTGGGCGCTCATGCCGGCCGCTTCGACGACGCGCCGGAGCGTCTCTTCGCCCCACTTGCCGCGTGCCTGCGACGAAGAAAGCACCATACGGAACTTCTGCGTCGCGTCGGTGAGTTCCTGACTCCGCTTGCTCAGGTCCTCGAGCTGTTTCCTCACCTCGCCGATGGCGCTCTGCTGTTGCTGTTCGCTCTGCTGGAGGCGCTGTTGGTAGATCTTGAGTTGCTCTTCGAGCGGTTTGAGAAGCCCCGCAATCGCCTCCTGCCGTTTCGCGAGGTCACCCTGAGCCGCAAGGTGCACCTTCTCAAGCGTCTCTTTGGCGAGCGCAACAACCTCGGGAGCCTGCTCGCGCAAAAGATCGCTCGACAGCGCTTTGAACGACTCCTTGAGCGTCGCGATGCGCTTTTCCTCCTGTTCCCGGAGATCGGCGATCTGACGGTTGAACAGTTCCTCTTGCGCGGCGGCACGGGCGCGGATCTCGGCCGTCTCGGCGGCAAGGCGCGCCGCGGCGATGCGCGAGGCGACGAACCATCCGGCACCGAAACCGATGACCACGGCGATGACGACGGTAACCAGTTCCATTACCTTCTCCCTACACTCGTTCTATGGGGTTTTTCACATCGTCAACGAACAGAAGGAACGCCTCGACGGGACGCCCGGGGAACAGCGCCCCGAGCATCGTGCGATACTTTTCCATCTGTTCACGGTACCTTTCGAGGAGCGTGCCGGTCCGATGACCGGTCTTGTAGTCAATGAGCGTGATGCGATCGAGCGCGATGATGAGGCGATCCACAATGCCGAAGGTCTCGCGGTTCGACAGGTGCTGTTCACAGAGTACCTTGCCGGGGCGCGACAGTATCTCACGCACCGCGGCGTCACGCAGGAAGCGTGCAAGCACCTTCCGTTCCTCGTCAGTAAGGTCGCTCTGTTGTGGCAAATCGAGTTTCGGCGAAAGTTTCGCCAGCGCCGCATGTATCCTGATCCCGCGTTCGATGCCCGCCTCGATCTCGGCCGAACGGAAGGCGGGATCCATCTCGTCGGCGCTCGATGTCTTTGCGGAGGGAGGAAGTGTCGCCGGAGAAAGTTCCTCACGATCTTCCGGTTTTTTCGAGGCCGTGCCATAGTCATGCCGGTAGCCGAACTCGGTCTTCTCAAAACCGGGGATCGGTTCCCGTGCGGCGTCGAGCATCCGTTTACCGAAATCCTTGACCTCACCATCTTTGTTCGCCCGCACAAGAATGGTGAGGCTCTGTTTGGCGCGGGTCGCGGCGACATAGAGCAGGTTCGCCGTTTCGGTGCTTTTTTCACTTGCCCTCTCCTCGGCGGCGTGGACGATGGCGCGTGCCTCGTCGGTCGAGACCGTCGCAAGGAAGTCGACCTCACCCTTGCTGAGTTTGAGCGGGCAACGGTCTTCCGGATTGATCACCGGCTCGCCCGGTTCGCGCCCATCCTTCCACAGTACGAAGACATGGGGGAACTCGAGTCCCTTGGCGCCGTGCATCGTCGCTAGCTTCACCCGGTCGGAGTGCTCCCCTTCCGGCACGGTGACAAGGTTCCCTACCGTCCGGAGATATCTCAGGAAATCAACGGCGTCTTGGGCATCGGGACGGTCGAAATAAAGTTCCGCTTCGTTCCACAGCGTCTCGACGACCGATCGCGGAAAATGCGGCGCAAGTTCGCTGATCGCCGCGGCAACGGCGGCGAATCGGTGAGGCAACGGCCGGCGACTCGTCTCGGCGGTCAAACGGCGTACAAAGTCTATCAGGTCATGATAGCCAAGTTCCGTGAGCGCCCGTTTTACGAACTCTTCCCCGCCGCCGAATATCACGGCGAGCGCAAGGTAGAGCGCCGTCCCTTCGCGCAGCGAGAGCAATTCGCGTCCCGTAAGATCGGAAGTGCCGATCGACGGTTCGCCGTTCGCTCCCGGTTCGGCCAGTTTCTTCGCCGCCTGTGCAAGGTGACCATGTGTACGGCACAGGACGGTGATGTCGCCCCATGCACAGTTCGTCTCGGCCTGCCGTTGCCGTATCTCCGCAACGAGTGTTTCATAGAGCGGTCCGTCGCCGCTTCCGGAGCAGGCGACCGGTATCACCGCGACCGACGAAAGACCGGCGTACGGTTCCTTCCGCTCATCGGCTGGTGGCACCTCTTGGCTATCTTTCTCACTTTCGGTCCCGGCGAACAGTCTTCTGGTGAGGTTATTGAAAAAGGCAACCAGGAGTGGAGTTGAGCGTCGGTTATACTTGAGCGTCTCCCGGTCGATACGGAGTTGCCCTGAATGGAGAAGCGGTGCAAGCCACCGCTGCAACCGGTCGGGGTCGGCACCACGCCAGCGATAAATCGACTGTTTCCAGTCGCCGACGAAGAAGAGAGAGCGCTCACCCTTCCCCGTTTCGCCGATGTCGGCGGCGATATCCTCCAAAAGCGGTTTCAGAAGTTCCATCTGCATCGCCGAGGTGTCCTGAAACTCGTCGAGAAGCAGGTGCGCCGTCCGGTGGTAGCCCCGTTCGTAGATGCGGGCCATCAGTTCGGGGCGTTCGGAGGCATCATTGCCGTCGAGAGCGAGCAGTTCCCGCGGCACATCGTCGAAAAAGCGGCGGTCAAGTTCCCGTTTGACCGCCTCGACCGTCTCCATGCGCAGTTCGCTGAAGTGTTTGAGGAGTGCGCTCCGGAGCCGCGCGGTGTTGACGAGATACTCGGCGAGGAGGCGACGCATCTCGGGGAAGATCTCGTTCAGTCGCCTATAGACGGATGTGCGACGGTGTTCCTCTTTGATGCCTCCCTTCCCGGTACCGAAGGTATCAATGGTGGTATGCCCCAGCATCAAGGTGCCGGTGGGCATCTCGTCGATCGGTTTACTGAGTGGCGTCACCACCCATTGCTTGAGTCGCCCTTCGGTTTCTGCACCGACACGGACAACCTCCTCGCGCAGTTTGTCGTATGCCGCTCTGATGCGCTCCTGCTTCGCCCGGAGTTCATCCACAAGGTCCG
The DNA here is from genome assembly GCA_964398245.1 of uncultured Spirochaetales bacterium. Taxonomy (GTDB): domain Bacteria; phylum UBP6; class UBA1177; order UBA1177; family JAKLFG01; genus CALITV01. The sequence continues at coordinate 4,675 of CAYNMQ010000061.1, forward strand.
ACGGGCACTCCCACGCCGCAAGCGCATCGCGGTTCTCATCGAGTTCGCCAGTGAGTTTTTCCGGCAGGATGTTCAGGATACGCGCCGCGATGAGTATCCGCTCGGTGTCGGCGACGACCGCCGGATGGGTGAAGAACTGCTCGCTGGCGAGTTTCTCGATGATCTTCTTTTCGTGTTCGTCGGCCATCTGCGGCACATATTCCTCGGTGGCGAGAAGTTGGTGGAACAGAGAGTCTATCGTCGAGTAGCGGACCTGTGCCGCCCGCATGATGAGCTTCAGTTTCTCCGCCGGTGTATTCTGTTCCTTCGCTATCGGGTCGAGTATCCGTTTTTCCATCTCGGCGGCGGCGGCGTTGGTGAAGGTGATCGCGACGATGAGCGACGGATCGCCCGCAATGAGTTCGCGCACCACCGCGGTGAGCTGATGGGTCTTTCCCGCCCCTGCCGAAGCAGTCATGAGATAACTCGTTCTCATTTCGGCCTCCCGATACAGTAAAGGTCGGGCCGCAGGCAGATCGCCTTGTAGGAACAATACGAACAGGCGGCGGCGCGGTAGTTCGGCGTGAAGCGCTCGAGTGCGATCGTGTGATCGAGCCGTCGCGCAAGGGCATCAAGCGTTTCCGCCCGTCGTTCGATCTCGCCGGCCGGAAGTTCGACGACATACTTTTCCCGGTCACCGTTCCGGAGGAGGATGTAGGCGGCGTCGAGATCTTCCTCTTTCGCGTGACCGTTCTCGACGAGGAGATGGACATAGAAGAGCAGTTGAAAGTGATCGTTGAGGCCGTTCGGGTCTTCGACTTCCGCGATAAGCCCATCCTTTTTGATCGGGTCTATGCCATCTTTATAGTTGAGATCGGCGACCAGTTTCCGCCCGCCTCGCTCCTGCAGACGGTCGATCCGGCCAGTGAGGCGATACTTACCTCCGAAGGTCGCCTTCAAGGAAAACTCCGTTTCGGTCACCGACTTCGAGAACAGCACCGGATCGCCGCTTTCCCGTTCCCAGCCGGCTATCTCGTCGAGATAACTCCGGACGATCGCCTTTCGGACCGCGCGGTCAGGCACCTTTTGGGCGATCCCGGTATCGCTTTCCCAGCGCTCGTCGAACAGTGGTCCCCAACAATCAAGCGGGTCATCCCTATCTTTCAAGGAGGCGAAAAATTCATGCAAGAACAGCCCGATAGCCATATTGACGGAATCCTCGTCCTCGAAACAGGCAGGCGGTTCGATCTTCTCTATCTCCTCGATAACGAAGCGGAACGGACACGAAAGAAAGAGCGGCAGGCTCGAGAACGACCACTCGAAGTTCTCCAGCCGCCGGCGCAGATCGTCGTTGTTCTCGATAGAGGGTGTGTTCGACGGCGGCACGAAGGGGGTCGCCTGCATCGTCCGCTTCACCGGTTTCTCTCCGAACTCGACCGAAAGGAAGGCAAAATGGGGCGACGGCGCCTCGCCAGCCGTCTTGTCGTAACGGGCTGAGATATGGGCGCTATGCCCGAAGGACAGGAACTGCCGGAGCAAAAGATCGTCGGCCTCGAACTGTGCCTTATAGATACGCGGCACATGGACGAGGTTGAGGAACGGACCGTTGAAGGGCTTGCGCGGGAAGATGTCGCGGTCCATCGGCAGGATGAGGGCGCGTTCATAGGGAATGCCGGTCGCGTTCCCGAGGCCGACCACCTGCACCGGTGCGGTCCGCTTTCCCGGAAGATGCAGTTTCTTCGCCGCAATGAGGTGTTTGGCGAGCAGTTCCCACTCGTTCCCCATGAGCGGTCTGAGACGCTCTATCTCGTCAATGAGCGAGACCGCCGCTTCGAAGGCGCTCCGTTCCGCGTCGTCGAGGCCGTGCCACCGGTCGGCGAGTTCGGCCGTGAGTTCCCGGCGCACTGTAACCAGCGGCCGGTGTCCCTCTATCGCTGTCATCAACCGATGGGCCGCCGTGAAGGGAGAGAACGGCACCCACGGGACGAAGTTGACGGTATCGCCAAGTGGCCGCAGGAGCATCTGCCACAGGTAGAAGGAAAGCGCTTCGTCGAGCACCACGATGAAGAGTTGCCCCCCCTCCCCTTTGCGGCCAAGGAACTGCTCTATCTCACGGGAGACGAGTGCCGACATCGCCGGACGATCCTCCAGTTCGGAGAACGACACCCGCCCTGCCGCGGCGCGCTCTTCGGGGACCCCGAGGCGACGGATAAGGGAAAGCGCCGAGTCGTAATCGGGCGGTTCCTCCGGCATGGCGGGGCCGAAGAGCGGCGCGTCGATGAACCGAGATTTCTCCGGAATGCGGGAAAAGAACCGCTCATGTGCCGGCGTCATGACCGGCAGACCGACGAACAGTTCGTTCTCGCGCGGCGACAGTTCCGCGAACACTTGCTCCTCAAACGGCGAGTAAAAACGGTCTTCTTTGGCAAGCGCCTCTCTGAATGACACCATTACTGAAAAGAACCCGGCTATGCGCTCCCGTTGTTCCGGACCGATACGGTCGAGTCGCCCCAACTCTTCTTCGGTCACCGAGAAACGGGCGATGAGCGACAGAAACTGCATGAGCCGTTCGGTATCCGTCAGGGTCGGAGGCGGGAGTTTCTTCTCTTTTCTGTGCTCCCGATGCGTCGCATGAAAGCGAACGAACGCCTCGTCTTCAGAGATCGGCACGCGGCCCGTCTTCTCGGCAATGCGCCGGCTTTTGTAGTCATCGAACTCGAGAACGGCGGGCATGAGACCGCCGAGTTCCCGATGAAGAAGATAGTGCGCGCTGTCGCGGCCCGCCCCGCTCATCGAAACGACCGTGAAAGCCGTATAGTCGGGATGATGCGGTCTGAGAGTGTCACACAGCCGGTCGATCGCGCCATGTCGCTTCGCTTCGCTCCGCACGGGTCCCTCCGCTCTGATAGAAACTTCATCATACCGGCCACCGTCCCATGCTGTCAAGGAAGCGCCGGCCTCATTTTGTTATACCACTGGGCAGGGACGCCGGCTGTCCCTAAAATGGATTTTTTCAGCAAAAACGAGAGAGATGTTCCTCGATGCTCTCGGCGCGGGCGATGATGCGCGCCGCACCGTTCTCGCAGAGCACTTCGGCGGGGCGGAGACGGCCGTTGTAGGCGAACGCCTTCGTCGCACAGTAGGCGCCGCAGTCGTGGAAGATGACGATGTCTCCCTCGGCGACCGCAGGAAAGGGGAGGTTGTTCACGAAGATGTCGGTGTTCTCGCAGAGACGGCCACACAGCGAAGCGAGACCGGCAGGACTCGCTTTTCCCACCACCGAAACCCGATGAAACGCGCCGTAGAGCGCCGGCCGCAGAAGGGTGTTCATGCCGGCGTCGAGACCGACAAAGCGCCGCTCTCCGTTCTTCACCGCGGTGACCCGCGTGACAAGGTACCCCGCATCACCGACGAGGTAACGCCCCGGCTCGATGCGCAGAGAAAGTCTTTCGATCCGGTGCCGTACGCAGAAGTCAAAAAGTTCTTTTGCCACAAGATGTGCGGCAAGTTCGATGTCGAGCGGCTCCTCCTCATCTCGGTAAGGAATCCCGAAGCCGCCGCCGATGTCGAGGTACTCCGGCGCCACGCCGAGCGGCAGGATCGCTTTCTCGATCGCACCGCACAAGAACCGGGTCATCTCGGCGAAGAACGACGCGTCGCGGTTGTTCGACCCTGCCATGAGATGAATGCCAAAGCGGCGGAACCCGCGTTCATAGGCACGGCGGTATGCCTCTTTCGCCACTTCGAGCGGTATGCCGAACTTCGCGTCGGGGCCGCCGGTGACGATGCCCGGATGACTTCCCTGCCCCACGCCGGGGTTGATGCGAAACGACAGCACCCCCTCATACCCGACCGGCAGGCGATCGAGCGACCCGATGTCATCGAGGTTGATCGCCCCGCACCGCGCCGCCGCCACAAGATCGTCGCGCGACTCGTAGTTGCCGGTGTACATGCGGCGATCCCGGGAGAGACCCGCCCGCTCGGCGATGATCGCCTCGAGCGGCGCGGCACAGTCGGCACCGAGACCCTCCGCGGTGATGAGCGCGACGACATGCGGATTAGGGTTCGCCTTCACCGCATAGAATACCTCGGTTGCCGGCCACCCCTTTCGAAATGCCCCGGCAAGACGGCGCGCGTTGTGCCGTATCCGTTCGGCTTCATAAACATAGAGCGGCGTCCCGAACGCCTGCACGAGATCGGAAATCGAACAGCCACCGATGGTAGTCAAGTTGCTCATCTATCCCTCCCTTCTTCAAAGAACGCGGCATGAACGCGCCGGAGCGCCTCCGGAAGGTCCTTCTCGGCGAGCACCACCGACAGGTTCGTGTCGCTCGCCCCCATGCTCACCATGAGGATGTTGATGTCACGGAGCACCGAAAAGAAGCGCGCTCCGATACCTGATTGTCGGCGCATGCCCTCTCCGACGAGCGCCATCTGGGCGCACCCGCGCTCGACCTGCACCTCGCCGAGCGCCGCCAGATCGGCGACCAACGCATCGAGGCGCGCCGATTCGTCCACCGTCACCGAGACGCTCACCTCGGAGGTCGTCACGATGTCAACGACGATCCGGTGCTTCCGGAACACCTCGAACAAGGCCGCAAGGAATCCATAGGTCCCGAGCATTCGATTGCTCCGGACATGAACGATCGCGATGCCGCGCCGACAGGCGACCGCCTTCATGCCGCCGCCGGATGCACCGGCAATGACACGGGTCGCCGGCCCTTCGGGATCGAAGGTGTTGCGGATGAGCACCGGAATGCCGCACCGCACCGCCGGCTGGATCGTGAGCGGATGAAGCACCTTCGCCCCGAAGAAGGCAAGTTCTGCCGCCTCGTCGTAACTGAGCACCGGCACCGTCCGCGCCGATGGTACGAGCCGTGGGTCGCTCGACATGAGACCGTTCACATCGGTCCAAATCTCGCACCGGTCAGCGCCGAGCGCCGCCGCGAAGAGCGCCGCCGAATAATCTGAACCGCCACGCCCCAGCGTCGTCGTGATGCCATCCTTTGTTGCCCCGATGTAGCCGCCCGTCACCACCATCGGAGATTCGCGCCAGAGCGGAACCAGTTGCTCACGCACCCGCTCGGCGATCGCCGCTTCGTCCGGATGAGCCCCTCCGAACGAATCGTCGGTGACGAGAACCGCTCGAGCATCGAGGTGCGGCACCCCGAGGAAACGGGCGATCACAAAAGATGAAACGATCTCACCCGTCGCAAGGACCGCGTCGGCAGCCCGCGGCGTGACTTCGCCGAGGGTGAGAATGGCGGGGATGAGCGCGTTGAGCCGGCTTACTTCATCCTCGTACCTCTTCCTCGTTGCTCCATCGAGCGATAAGTCGCTGACAATCGAAGCACATTTGCCTCTCACCTTCGCGAGCGCCGCAAAGGCACCCCGTTCGTCGCCCTGCTTCAGCGATTCGATGAGATCGACCAGCCCGTTGGTCACCCCTGCGAAGGCCGACACGACAATGAGGCGTTCGCCGGGGATTCCCCGAACGATGCGGGACACCTGTCGGATCGCATCTGGCGAACCGACCGAAGTTCCTCCGAATTTGAGCACCGTAACCATGCGACACACTCCCTCGTCTTTCGGTCAACACC
>CAYNMQ010000062.1:0-5497 GCA_964398245.1 uncultured Spirochaetales bacterium
CCGGTCGCCTTTCTTGGCGTCGGCGGCCGATGTCGGAACGGCGTTCGCCTCCTTGGCGGCGTCGGTCGCCTCCTCGGCATGCGCGACGGCGCCGAGCAGAAGTCCGCAACAGATGAACAGAGCGATAAGGTAACGGTTCATGTCATTCCTCCTCTTTCTTTTTACTCGAAACGCCCGGTATCTTCACCTCCGGCATCGTCGGCATCTTGAGTTCCTGCAGACGCCGGAGCGAGTTGACCCCCTTGACCAGCAGGAAGACCGCCCACGCGATGATCATGAAATCGACGACGGTCTGGATGAAGCGGCCGTAGTTCAGCATCACTGCCGGTGCGCCGTTCTCCGCCGCCTTGAGCGTGACGGCGAGATTGGTGAAGTCGGTGCCACCGAGCAGAAGGCCGATGGGCGGCATGATGACATCGTTGACGACCGAGGTGACGATCTTGCCGAAGGCGGTGCCGAGGACGACGCCGACCGCCATGTCCACGACATTGCCCTTCGAGGCGAATTCCTTGAACTCGTTCAGCATGCTCATGCGGGGTTCCTCCCTGAAAAGTGACTCATTGGGCTACAGCGAGAACAAAAGACCATAACGCCCGGGAGAGCGTAAGTCAATGAAAAAAAACGAAAAATTGACTACCTACCCCATTCTCTCTATCATGAAGCGTCGTTCGTTACTTCAACATCGGAGGAGGCAATCATGAAGAAGTCTTTGGTAGCGCTTTCCATGGCGGTGCTCATGCTGTTCTCGTCGCTTTTCATGCAGAGTTGCTACGGCACCTATCCGCTCTTCAAGAAGGTGAACAAACTGGTCGGCGACATAGACGGCCGCTGGGGTTCGACCGCCGTGCACATCATCTGCTGGGTGTTTCAGGTCTATTCGGTCGTTTTGTTCCTCGACCTTTTCATTCTCAACACCGTCGAGTTCTGGAAAGGGAGCGACCCGCTCGCGATGAACGAGGGGGAGAGCGAGACGCAGGTGGTCGAGTATCTCGGGGACCTCTACCGGATAACGGCCACTAAGAACCGCTTCGATGTCTACTGCATCGATGGCTCGCGCAAGGGCGAGATCGCATCGCTCGTGTGGGATCCCGACCGGCGCATCTGGCGCGGTGAGAATGGCGAGGTGGTGCGCGAGCTCGTCAAGGTCAACGAGGACGGTTCGTTCGTCGCGCTCGTGACCGAGTAAGGATATCCAGACCCTTTACTTCCACACCGGCTGGCCGGCCGCCTTGAGTTCTTTTTTCCACGCCGCCTGCACGAGGTCTATGAGCGCCTTCGGCAGCGGGACATAGTCGAGTGCCTTTGCCGCCTTGTCGCCGTTTTTGAGACACCAGTCAAAGAACTTGAGCATCGTCTGCGCCTTCGCGGCGTCGGGCATCTCTTTATAGATAAGGATGTAGGAGGCGCCGACGATCGGCCAGCTCTGGTCGCCCGGCTGGTCGGTAAGGACCATGTAGAACCCCTTTGCGTTCGCCCAGTCGGCGTTCGCCGCGGCGCTCTGGAAGGTCTCGATGGAGGGAGCGACGAACTTGCCCGCTTTGTTCTTGAGTTTGGTGTAGGTCATCTTGTTCTTGAGGGCGTAGGCGTACTCGACATACCCGATCGAGCCGCCGGTCTGCTTGACGAACGCGGCGACCCCTTCGTTGCCCTTGCCGCCGACGCCGGTCGGCCAGTTGACCGCCTTGGCGTTGCCGACCTTGTTCGCCCAGTCGGGACTCACCTTGGTCAGGTAGTTGGTGAAGATCCAAGTAGTTCCCGAACCATCGGAGCGGTGGACGACGACGATCTTCTGGTCGGGAAGCGCGACCCCCGGGTTCTCGGCCGCGATCTTCGGATCGTTCCACTTCTGGATGCTCCCGAGGAAGATCTGGGCAAGCGTTTCGCCCGACAGTTGCAGTTTTCCCGGCTCGATCCCCTTGAGGTTCACCACCGGCACGACGCCACCGATGACCATCGGGAACTGGAAGAGCCCCGCCTCTTTGAGTTCCTCCTCCTTGAGCGGTTCGTCGGAAGCGCCGAAGTCGACGGTCTTCGCCTTGATCTGTGCGATGCCGCCGCCCGAGCCGATGGACTGGTAGTTGAGTTGCATGCCGGTAAGTTTGTTGTAGTCATAGGCCCACTGCGAATAGATGGGGAACGGGAAGCTCGCCCCCGCCCCGTTGATCGTCTCGCCCGCCGAAAGCGCGGCGAACAAAAAGATTGTGCCAAGTACCGTAAGCAATCTCTTCATAGTGTCCTCTCCTCGTTGTGTTATCAATAACCCTCCGGCGCACCGGCGCCGGTCGGTGAAAGGAGTATGGCCTCTTTGTTAAGAAACGGTGAAGTTCGCATGAGAATACGGCAAACAAAGGACGAATTGTCGGCTAACTAACGGTTTGCTAACCGTCCATTAACAATCGGCGCTTACCGTTGAGAGGCTTTTGAAAGAGGAGCCTCCGGGATCATGCGGATCGTCAAACGATACTTCACCGAACATTTCGAGGCGCTGTTCCGGTGGTTCACCGTGTTCTGTGCCGCGCTCGTGCTTCTCATCATGGCGGCGATGTTCCTGCAACTGTTATGGAACGCGCGGCTCGCCATCGGCCACTTCGGGATATCGTTCCTTTGGACCGATCAGTGGGATCCGGCGACCCACCAGTACGGCGCCTTGTCGAGCATCTACGGAACGCTCGTCTCGACGGTCATCGCGATGATCATCGCGGTACCGATGAGTGTCGTCATCGCCCTTTTCCTCGTCGAACTCGCCCATCCGGTCGTCGCCAAGGTCGTCGGCACGGCGATAGAACTGCTCGCCGCGATCCCGAGCATCATTTACGGCATGTGGGGACTCTTCGTCTTCGCACCGATCATGGCGGAGAAGGTTCAGCCCTTCCTGCAGGAGACGCTCGGTCTCGAGAAGGTTCCCGGGATCGGGAAACTCTTCTCCGGCGCCCCGATGGGGATCGGTATGCTCACCGCGGGGCTCATCCTCGCGCTCATGATACTGCCGTTCGTCAGCGCGGTAATGCGCGATGTCTTCGCGATGGTGCCCTCGGTCGTCAAGGAGTCGGCCTACGGAATGGGCTCGACGACATGGGAAGTGACTCGTAAGGTGACCCTCCGCTATGGGATCCAAGGCATCATCGGCGCCTGTTTCCTCGGGCTCGGCCGCGCGATCGGCGAAACGATGGCAGTCACCTTCGTCATCGGGAACGCCCACCGTATCTCTCCGTCGCTCTACGACCCTGGCAGTTCGATCGCCTCGACGCTCGCCAACGAGTTCGCCGAGGCCTCCGAGCCGATCTACCTCCATTCTCTCATCTATCTCGGGCTCGTGCTTCTCGTGATGACCTTTGTCATTCAGGTTCTCGCTCAGTGGTGGGTGCGACGGCTCAAAAAGAGCATGGGGGCAGGGCTATGAAGAAGGCCGACAACATCCGCCGGCGCGAGGCGCTCAACCGGACGGTGAGCGTTCTGTCGGGACTCGCCGCGCTCGTGGGCATCTTCTTTCTCGGCTGGATACTCTGGACCGTCACCCGGCAGGGATTCTCGGCGTTCAATCTGGAGTTCTTCACCCAATTGCCGGCGCCGCCCGGCATCGGGGGAGGCGGGCTCGCCAACGCGATCGTCGGTACGGTGCTCATCACGCTCCTCGCCACGGTGATGGGAGTTCCCTTCGGCCTGTTCACCGGTGTCTATCTCTCAGAATTCGGTAAACATTCCCGCTTCGGCGATGTCGTGCGGTTCACGATGAACATCACGATGGGGGTCCCTTCCATTATCGTGGGACTCTTCGTCTATACGATCCTCGTTCTGCCGGTGGGGCATTTCTCGGCCTATGCCGGCGCGGTGGCGCTCGCCATCATCATGCTGCCGGTCGTCGCCCGGACGACCGAGGATATGCTCGGGCTCGTTCCCAATGCGCTCCGCGAATCGGCGCTCGCCATCGGCATGCCGCGCTGGCGCATGATCGTCGCGATCCTCTTCCGCGCGGCGCGGTCGGGACTTCTCACCGGCATTTTGCTCGCCGTGGCGCGGGTATCGGGCGAGACGGCGCCGCTCCTCTTCACCGCGATGAGCAGTCCCTACTGGATGAAGAGCCTCGCCGAGCCGACGGCCAATCTCACCGTCACGATATTCAACTACGCGATGAGCCCGTTCGACGACTGGAAACAACTTGCGGGGGGCGCCTCTCTGCTTATCATGGCGGCGGTGCTCGGCGTGAACATCGCGGCCCGCGTTCTGCTGAAGGAGAAGAAACGATGAGCGACACCACCACCCTTCCGCTCTACGGCACGGTTGCCGACCCGACACCCAAGATAGCGGTGCGCGGTCTCAACTTCTTCTACGGCGCCCAGCAGGCGCTCTTCGACAACGACCTCGACATCGCGCCGAACCGCGTGACCGCCGTCATCGGTCCTTCGGGATGCGGCAAGTCAACGCATCTGCGCGTCTACAACCGCATTTTCGAACTCTACCGCGACCAGCGGGCGACCGGCACGGTCCTCCTCAACGGCGAGAACATCTTCGCGATGAACCTACTCGATCTGCGGCGCCGCGTCGGGATGATCTTCCAGAAGCCGACGCCGTTCCCCATGTCGGTCTTCGAGAATGTCGCCTATGGCATCCGGCTCCACTACGAGGTCTCCAAAAGCGAACTCGAGGGACGGGTCGAGGCGGCGCTCAAGGGAGCGGCACTGTGGGAAGAGGTGCGCGACCTGCTCCACAAGCCGGGCACGGCGCTCTCAGGAGGTCAACAACAGAGACTCTGCATTGCGCGGGCGATCGCCGTCGAGCCGGAGGTGCTCCTCATGGACGAACCGACGAGCGCGATAGACCCCATCGCGACGGCGAAGATCGAGGAACTGGTCGAAAGCCTCAAGAGCCGCTTCACCATCGTCATCGTGACCCACAACATGCAGCAGGCGGCCCGCATCAGCGACTTCACCGCCTTCTTTTTCAAGGGTTACATCGTCGAGTTCGGGGAGACGAGGCAGATATTCACCAATCCGAAGAACAAGAAGACCGAAGAATACATCACCGGACGGTTCGGTTAGAGGGAGGTTGTCATGCCGATGCGTATCCAGCGCGACATCGCGAAACTCAAGACGCGGCTTCTCGAAATGGGGCTCAAGATAGAAGAAACCTTCGCCCGGGCCGTCCAGTGCGTTCGGGACCGCAATACCGAGACCGCCAACGCCATCATCGCCGGCGACCGCGAGATAGACCTCTTCGAGGTGGACCTCGAGGAGGAGTGCCTCAAGACCCTCGCCCTCAACCAGCCGGTCGCGGGCGACCTGCGGCTCATCGTCACGGTGCTCAAGATAAACAACGACCTTGAGCGGATCGGCGATCTGGTCGTCAACATGGCCGAACGGGTCGTCACGCTCGCCGCTCACCCCGAGGTGGAACTTCCCTTCGATTTCGCGCGGATGGCCCATACCGCACACCTCATGCTCCACGCCTCCATCGAGGCGCTCGTGAACCTCGACAAGGGGCGCGCTTACGAAGTTCTTGC
>CAYNMQ010000062.1:5507-10236 GCA_964398245.1 uncultured Spirochaetales bacterium
TGCCCGCGACGAAGAAATAGATACCATGCATCGAGAAATGTATCAGACGGCGGGACGAATGATGCGCGAACATCCCGAGCAGGGAGAGATCCTTCTTCACGGCATCGCCCTCTCGCGCTATCTCGAACGGATCGCCGACCATGCGACCAACATCGCAGAGGATGTCATCTACCTCGTGGACGGTGAGATCGTGCGGCACCATGTGAAAGAGGATCCGCGCCCATGACGCGACGGCTCTTCTGGCGGCTCTTTCTCTTTTTCACCGTGGCGGCAGGAACAGCGCTCATCCTTTCGGCGGTGGTATCGTGGCGGCTCTTCGACCGCTTCACCCGCGAACAGACCATCGTTGAACTCAAAGAGTCGCTCATCGCGCTCGAGCGGGTGCTCCGCATCGAAGAGGCGTACGGCCACGGCGACTCCTTCGCCGAGACGGTACGCGACCTCGGAAAACGGCTCGGCATCCGTCTTACCGTCGTCGCGCCCGATGGAGAGGTTATCGCCGATTCGGAAGAGGACCCCGTCCACATGGCCAATCACGGCGACCGCCCCGAGATCCGCGACGCGCTCGGCGGCATCGTCGGCGTCGCCGCGCGCTACAGTCCGACACTCAAGACCGAACAGCTCTATGTCGCCGTCCGGGTCCGCGATGGCACAGAGACCCGCTTCGTGATACGCGCCTCGAAGACGATTTCTTCCCTCCGGGAGAATATGCGACCGTTTACCAGCGATCTTCTTCTCGCCACCTTTCTCATCCTTTGCGCCATCTTTGGCGTAAGTGCCCTCATCGCCCGCTCGATCAGCAGCCCGATAACGATGCTCCAGAGCGGCGCCGAACGCTTCTCCGCCGGAGAATTGAACAGCCGGCTCCCAGTGCCAGACACCGAGGAGTTCGCGCGGCTCGCCCGCTCGCTCAACGCGATGGCATCGGAACTCGACACGCGGCTTTCCGAACTCACCTTCCAGAAGAACGAACTCGAGGCGATCCTCACGAGTCTCGATGAGGCGCTCGTCCTCGTGGACGAGAACGAACAGGTGCTCCGCGTCAACGACGCCGCCGGCAGGCTCTTTCACACCGCTCCTGCGGAGGCGGCCGGCAAACCGCTCGTCGGCGTGCTCGCCAACAAGGCGCTTTACGAGTTCGCCCGCGAAGTGCTCGGCAGAAAAGAGCCCCTTGAGCGGGAGATAGACCTTCACGACAGCGAGGGAAAGATGCTCTACGCCCACGGCGTTCCGGTGGCCAACCGTTCGTGCACACTGCTCGTCTTCGCCGACATCACCCGCCTCAAGAAACTCGAGAACATCCGCAAGGAGTTCGTCGCCAATGTCTCGCACGAACTACGCACCCCCATCACCGCGATAAAGGGCTACATCGAGACGCTCCGCGATGGCGCGCTCGACGACCCGACGGCGGCGCGCAACTTCCTCGACATCATCGCACGCCAGAGCGACCGGCTCGGCGCCATCATCGAGGACCTGCTCGCCCTCTCGAAGATAGAACGCGACGCCGAGCACGGCGAGATCATCAAAACGCTCTCTCCCATAAAACCGATTCTCCTCGCCGTGGCGCAGACATTTAACGAACGGGCCGCCAAGCGGAACATAACCATCGAAGTTCACTGCGACGATTCGCTCTCCGCGCCGCTCAACGCGCCGCTCACCGAGCAGGCGGTCGGCAACCTCGTGGACAACGCCGTCACCTACTCGCACGACGGCGGCGTCATCACCATCGCCGCCTGCGAGGAGGGAGACGACCTCGTGATAAGCGTCACCGACACCGGCATCGGCATCGCATCGGAACACCTGCCGCGCCTTTTCGAGCGCTTCTACCGCGTGGACAAGGCGCGGAGCCGCGCCGTCGGCGGCACCGGCCTCGGACTCGCCATCGTCAAACATATCGTGCTCGCCCACAAAGGCACCGTCTCGGTGAAAAGCGAACTGGGAAAAGGCTCGACCTTCTCGATACGCCTGCCGCGGTGAAACCGTTTAGCGTAGAAATAATCCAATAGAATCAGCATAAATTAAAAAAGTCAGTATTTCACCTATTGACAAATAACAGAAAGTTGCTATAAGTATATAGCGTACTGACTGTGGAGATTGTTGTGTTGGTCCAGTTGGGTAAGATATCAGAAATAAAAAGTGGTTATCAACATCCGCCGCAATCTTCTCTCCGAGAAGATCTCAATGGAACACATCGTTTGGTTTTGGGAAAAAACATCTCTCCGGCGGGCATGATTGAAGGCCCTTTTCTCCAGTTCTCTCCCAACCGGAAACCTGAACTCTATGAGATACAGTCAAATGATATACTATTTCTTGCGCGCGGAACCGAACATAAAGCCATTTGCGTCGGTTCCGAGATTGCCCCGAACCTGCTCGCCTCTTCTAATTTTTACATCATCAAAGTAAAAGATCCATTCATGTTACCTTGTTTTCTCTCATGGTATATGAATCAGAAACCGGCCCGAGAGTATTTTGAGGTGAACACCGCCGGGGCAACCATTTCCTATATTTCCAAACCGGCCCTCGCCGCGCTACCGGTTCCGGTCATCCCGATTGAAAAACAACAAGCCATCGTAAAGATTGCTCAGTTACGGGATAGGGAGCGGGTCATCGAACAACACCTGTCGCGGTTGCGCGATCGCCTCGTCGACAAGCAATGTTTGAAAGCACTTGAATAAAAGGGAGATAGCAATGAACGGCGCTGAGTACCAAAAGAACATCAACGCCACCGTATGGCGGGCCTGTGACACCTTCCGGGGCGCGGTTGACCCGGCCGAGTACAAGAACTACATCCTCACCATGCTCTTCGTCAAGTACATGAGCGATCTGTGGAAGGACCGCCGCGAAGAGTACGCCAAGAAATACGACGGCGACACGGAGCGTATTGAGCGGGCACTTTCCCGAGAACGCTTCGTCGTGCCCAACGAAAGCGACTTTGACTATTTGTATGCCCGTCGAGAGGCATCCAATATCGGCGAATTGATAAATATCGCTCTAGAAAAAATCGAGGAAGTCAATAAGGCAAAACTCGAAAATGTCTTTCGAAATGTCGATTTCAACAGCGAAGCCGCTCTGGGACAGACCAAGGAGCGGAATCGGCGGCTCAAAAACCTTCTCGAGGATTTCAAGGATCTCGATCTCCGGCCATCGCATTCCGGGGGGCGAGACATCATCGGTGATGCCTATGAGTATCTCATCGCGCAGTTCGCGGCGGGCGCCGGCAAGAAAGCGGGAGAATTTTATACGCCGCCGGAGGTATCGACTCTGCTTGCGAAACTCGTCGACCCGAAGCCGGGTGCCCGCATCTGCGACCCTGCGTGCGGCTCAGGATCGCTTCTGATCAAGGTGGCGAAAGAAGTCGCCGACAAAAACTTCGCACTCTTCGGGCAGGAATCGAACGGTTCGACTTGGTCACTGTGCCGCATGAACATGTTCCTGCATGAGATGGACTCGGCTCGTATTGAATGGGGAGACACCCTGAACAATCCGAAGTTGATAGAAAACGATGAACTCATGCGGTTCGATGTCGTTGTCGCCAATCCTCCCTTTTCGCTCGAAAAATGGGGACACGAAAACGCATCGCACGACCGGTTCAAACGCTTTGGGCGCGGTGTGCCGCCCAAAAGCCGGGGCGACTATGCCTTTATCAGCCACATGGTCGAGGTGGCGTTGGCAGGAACCGGCAAGGTCGGCGTCGTCGTGCCGCACGGTGTCTTGTTCAGGGGCGGCGCCGAGGGACCGATCCGGCGAAAGTTCATCGAAGAGAACATCCTTGAGGCGGTCATCGGTTTGCCGGAGCAACTCTTTTATGGGACCGGCATCCCGACGGCGATCCTCATTTTCAACAAAGGCCGCAAACCGCGCGATCTTGCGACGACGAAGCGCGACAAGCACATCCTGTTCATCGATGCGAGCCGCGAGTACGAGGACGGCAAAAAACAGAATCGCCTGCGTCCCCAAGATATCGAAAAAATAGTGACCACCTTCCGCGAGTTCAAGGAGATTCCGAAGTACTCGCATCTGGCGTCGTTCGCCGAGATCGAAGAGGCCGAGTACAACCTGAACATCCCGCGCTATGTAGATACCTTCGAAGAAGAACCCGATGTGGACATCCCGGCGGTACAAGCCGAAATAAAGCGCCTCGAGGCGGAACTTGCCAAGACACGAGAAGAAATGGACGGGTATCTGAAGGAATTGGGGATTGACGAAAATCATTGAAACACAATAGGTTAATGGATACTGCCCAAAAATAATTGGCAAAGATTATCAATTATTCTTGACAACGGAGGTGGAAGTGGATATCCTCTATAGGAATAAGGGGATAGAAAAGGCATGTACGGAACAAAAAGAGGCTGTGAAACGGTATGGACCGAACAACCAAAAAAAATTGGTACAGAGACTCGGCGAAATCCAAGCGGCCAACAACCTCGAAACTGTCCTCAAACTACCGGCCGCTCGGTGTCATCCGCTTTCAGGGGATCTCAAAGGTTTGTGGGCCGTCGATCTGGCGCACCCGTTCCGTTTGTTGTTCCGCTTAGTGAATCCTGATGGTACCGATATCGAAGAGAAAGATATCCTGCCGGCG
Organism: uncultured Spirochaetales bacterium; assembly: GCA_964398245.1. Lineage (GTDB taxonomy): Bacteria > UBP6 > UBA1177 > UBA1177 > JAKLFG01 > CALITV01. The sequence continues at coordinate 10,090 of CAYNMQ010000062.1, forward strand.
CTGGTAGTCGCCGTGAGGATTTGGGATATAAAAGACTACCATTAGGGGAGAAATCATGGGCAGAAGAAGTTATCAGCCCGACGATGCGATCGGACCGGGCGCCACGATCCTTGAAACCATAGAGGCGATCAACCTCTCGCAAAAGGA
>CAYNMQ010000063.1:0-6791 GCA_964398245.1 uncultured Spirochaetales bacterium
GCCTCGGTCTCGGGGTCGCCGAAACGAACATTGTATTCGAGCACATACGGCTCTCCCTTGACCACCATGAGACCGATGTAAAGAACGCCGCGATACGCGACGCCGCGTTCTCTGAGGGCTGAAAGAAGCGGACGAACGATGCGCTCTTCACAGCGGGCGAGAAGCTCGGGGGTGCCGATCGAAACGGGGGTGTAGGCGCCCATGCCGCCCGTGTTGGGACCTTCGTCGCCATCGAAGGCCCGTTTGTGGTCCTGCGCGAAGGGAAAGGCGCGCCATGCAACGCCGTCGGTGATGAGGATGAGCGACAACTCTTCGCCGCTCAGGAACTCTTCGATGACGACCCGCTGTCCCGCCGCCTTGAACTTCCCGCCGAGAAACGCCTTCAGTTCCTCTTCCGCGCCCGCCGCATCGGCGACGATACTCACCCCTTTGCCCTCGGCAAGCCCGTCCGCCTTGATGACGAGCGGATAGGAAAAGGCGCGGAGCGCCTCCCTTCCCTCTTCGGGCGACGAAACCTCGACGAACCGGGCGGTCGGTATCCCGACCTCCGCCATGAGCCGTTTGGCGAAGATCTTCGACGATTCCAACTGCGCCGCCTCTTTAGTCACGCCGAAGAGCGGCAGGTTCTCTCCCGCGAAGAGATCGGCGATCCCCTGCGCAAGGTATTTCTCAGGACCGACCACCGTGAGGTCGAACCGCTCCCGGCGCGCATAGTCCCGAAGCGTTTCGGGACGGTCATCCGGGAGCGGCGGGATCGTTGCGATCTGCGCGATACCGGCGTTACCGGGAAAGGCGTGTACCTCCTTCACCAGAGGACTGCGGGCGAGCTTCCACACAAGCGCATGTTCACGGCCGCCGCCGCCGATGACAAAGACCTTCATGATCGCCTCCTACAGGTGCCGGAACGAACGGACGCCGGTGAAGAGCATGGCCATATTGTGCTCGTCGCAGGCGGCGATGACCTCTTCGTCGCGCACCGATCCGCCCGGCTGGATGATGACCTCGATCCCCTTAGATGCGGCGAGGTCTATCGAGTCGCGGAACGGGAAGAAGGCGTCGCTCGCAATGGCGAGTCCCGTCACATCCCGACGCGCCTTCCGCAAGGCGATCTCAAGGGCGTCCACCCGCGACATCTGACCGGCGCCGACCCCGACCGGCTCCCGGTCGGTGCATATCACGATGGCGTTCGATTTCACATGCTTGACGATGCGCTGACCGAACAGGCACCTGCGGCGCTCTTCCGGCGTAGGCGCCCGCTTGGTGACCACCCGCAGATCGGCGTCCCCGACCACGCGCCGGTCAGCCTCCTCAAGGAGCAGTCCCCCCGATATCTTCTTGAGCTCCCAGTCGCGATCGGGCGCGCGGCAAGGGATGCCAAGCTCGAGAAGGCGCAGGTTCTTCTTGCGGCGCAGTATCTCCAGCGCTTCCCCCTCGAAGGAAGGCGCGATGATGGCCTCGACGAACCCTTTTGAAACAAGGTGCGCCGTCGCGACATCGACCGGCCGGTTGAACCCGATGACCGAGCCGAACGCCGAGACCGGGTCGCAGGCAAGCGCCCGTTCATAGGCCTCGGCAGGAGACTCGCCGATCGCGGCGCCGCAGGGATTGGCGTGTTTCATGATGGCGCAGGCCGGCTCTTCGAACTCGAACACGAGATTCTTCGCCGCCTCGAGGTCGAGGTAGTTGTTGAAGGAGAGCTCCTTGCCGCCGAGCTGACGCGCCCGGGCGAGTGTTCCCGACGGCGCGCCGCCGTCGAGGTAGAGGGCCGCCTTTTGATGGGGATTCTCGCCGTAGCGGAGCGTCTCCTTTCTTACGAAATCGAGCATGAGAAAGGGCGCCGTCTCGTCGCGTTCGCCGCCGGTCGCATCGGTCCGCGAGAACCATTCGGCGATCGCCGCATCGTAGCGGGCCGTATGGACGAACGCCTTTCGCGCGAGGTCGCGGCGCAGTTCGTACGAGGTCGCGCCGGCGTGGCGATCGAGCTCCTCGATGACGAGCTGATAGTCGTCCGGAGAGGTGACCACCGCCACATCACAATGGTTCTTCGCCGCCGCACGGATGAGCGCCGGACCACCGATATCTATGTTCTCGACGATATCTTCATAGGGCAGTTTCTTCGCCACCGTTTCACGGAACGGATAGAGATTGACCACCACGAGATCGAAAAGGGTGATGCCGTGTTCTTTCGCCGCGGCAAGGTGTCCCGGGTCGTCCCGCTTGGCGAGGATGCCGCCGTGAATGAGCGGATGGAGCGTCTTTACCCGTCCCTCCATCATCTCGGGGAACCGGGTGTATTCTTCGATGAGGCAGACCGGCACCTTTTCTTTTTTGAGCATCGCATAGGTGCCGCCCGAGGCGAAGAGCACGATGCCGCGGCGGGCGAGCTCGGCGGCGAACGGGACCAGTCCTCGCTTATCGAATACGCTGAGGATCGCCGTGTGAAGGGGACGCATGGGACCTCCGTAGGATCAGGTTTCAAAAGCCATTTTTTGTAGCAAAAGGGGACAGTAAAAGCAACATTTCGGCAGAGGAACGCCCCGGCCGGTCACACGGAGGCCGAAAACGGCGGCAGAGGAAGCGATACCGTGAAGGTCGAGCCTTTTCCCACCTCGCTTTCGACCGTTATCGTCCCTTTCATTCGCTCGACGAGCGTCTTGACGATGGAGAGCCCGAGACCCAATCCCGGCCGCTTTTGAGCCTTTTCATCCCCAAGTTGCAGGAATCCCTCGAAAATACGCTCGATGTCGGCAGCCGGTATGCCGCGTCCCGTGTCGGAGACCGACATAACAAGCAAAGGAACGGCGTTCCCCGGCTCGACCCGATAATCGGCGAAAAGAGAGACCGAACCGCGGTCGGTGTACTTGACCGCGTTCGTGAGCAGGTTCGCAAGGATCTGCGAAACGCGCAGGCGGTCGCCGAGCACCAGTGACGGCACGCGCTCCGATACGGTGCTGTTGAGAAGAAGCCCCTTTTCGACGGCCTGCATCCGCACGGAGGCAAGCGCGGTTTCGGCCACCTCATGGAACGAGAACGGCGCCTGTTCTATCGTAATGCCGTTCTGAGTAATCTTCGCAAAATCGAGGATATCGTCCACGAGCCGCAAGAGCATTTCGGCCGACCGGTTCACCATCTGGGACATCCGTTTCTTCTCTTCGTTCTTCTCCTCGCTCAACAGCAATTGCGAAAAGCCGAGCACCGCGCTGAGCGGCGCGCGGAAATCGTGACTCACCCTAGCGAGGAACACATCCTTCGCGCGATTCGCCCGTTCCGCCTCCTCGCGCGCCAGGGCCATCTCGAGGTCGGAACGCTGTTTCAGAGAAACCACGATATAGGCGATGATCTGCCCTAACACGATAAGGCCGACGAGGTTGACTCTGGGGAAATCGGCGGGCGCCCCGAAGCAGACCGCTCCCGTGACAAGAAGCGTGACATAGATGCAGAACAACAGCAGATGCCGGGGAACGGTGAATCCAAAATGGAGCATAAAGGCGGCGGCGAGCAATTGGGTCACCGAGAGCATCGAAAAGCGGTTAAGCACGGCAAGCGCCGCGACCCAAAAAAAGGTTATCGTCAGAAAGAGATACAACAGTGAAACATACCACTTGGCGGTTCGTCCCGGGACGATGAACGAAAAGATGAAAAGCACCCCACAGAGGAACGAAAGAACTGCCCGAAGCCATAGAGGGTCATAAAACTCCGGCACCCAATAACGATTGACGACCCCGAACGCAAAGAAGCCGATTGCGCAGACCGCCATGAACACACGAAACGCAGCAAGGGTCCGCCGATCCCGCTGGGCAAGAAAATAGGAAGCCGTACGGACATCATCTTCTCTGCGAGATTTTCTCCCATTCTCATTCATGGCAACATCCCATCATACGAAAACCGGCGTTTTATTTTCTTCATTTTTCTGCCCGGAATCAATTTTTTCCCGCCCATATCACCGTTTTTTCTCGTTGCCAAGGACATCTCTTTGTGGTACGATGAAGTATCGTCAACCACGGAGGAACGCCATGACCTGCGAGAAAAAACCGAAGATAACGATCGCCCGGCACGCTCCTTTCATCGCGACGGGGATCGAGAACTTCTTCGACGGCAAAGGGAACCGTCTCGAAACGAAACCGGTCATGGCGCTCTGCCGGTGCAACGAGTCAAAGAAGTTCCCCTACTGCGACGGCTCTCACGCCGAGAAAGGGCTCGACTGTTGCAAACTGCCCGACCGTCCCAAAGACCAGATGCGCGCCTATGTCGGCACGGAGATAACGATCCATTTCAACCTCGGCGTCTGTTCTCATCACGGCTACTGTCTCGAGTTGCCGGCGGTGTTCGACCTCAAGCGGCGTCCGTGGATAAACCCCGACGGCGCGCCGGTCGAAGAGATAATCCGCACCATCGAGCGCTGTCCGAGCGGCGCGCTCGCCTACACCGACAAGAACGGGGTCTACCACGACCGCCTCGACCGCCCGCCGGCGATCCGCATCACGCGGCGCGGCCCCTTCGAGATAACAGGCGGCATCATCCTCGAGACCGATGACGGCTCGAAGCCGCAGTGCGACGAGCACTACTGTCTCTGCCGGTGCAACAAGACGCGCAACCAACCCTTCTGCGACGGCAGTCACCTGCCGGAAAAACTCATCCGGTAGCCGGAAAGAAGAAAGATCGGTCAGCGACGAACGGATTGTGCCGCCGCTCGTGAGCGATGGTCGTCTCGTTCATGTGACCCGGAAGAACCCGCGTATCGTCGGGAAGCGTGAACAGCTTTTCCCTGATGCTGGCAAGGAGTGTCGCTTCGTCGCCGCCCGGCAGGTCGCACCGGCCGATCCCTTCGAAAAAGAGGGTATCGCCGCTGAAGAGCATCCCGTTCCAGAGAAAGCAGGCACCCCCGGGTGTATGCCCCGGCGTATGGATGACCCGCAGAGAGTTTGCCTCGGGCATCGCGATCTCATCACCGTCGTCAAGAAGCCGTTCGGGCACCGTGGCATAGGAGAAGCCGCTCCCGAACCAGCCCGAGAGGTTGAGCGACGGATCCCGCAGGAACTCCTTCTCCGCCGCGTGGATCATCACCGCCGCATCGGGGAACCGCTCTTTGAGCACGCCGAGCGCGCCGATGTGGTCGTAGTGACCATGGGTGATGAGCACCGTTCGCAGATTCCGTTCTCCGATGACCGACAAGAGGTGTTCCGGATCACCACCCGGGTCTATGAGAACCGCCTCGGCAGGGAACAGGATAAGATGACAATTCGCCATCACCGGTCCGACCGGCACCGTGCGAAGCAGGAATGACATGGGATATCCTTGAGACTTCGTTCCTACGGCGCGAATTGCGCGTTGTAGGCGTTGCCGGTGAAGTTGAGCGAACCGGCGACCGTCGAGCCGGTGGTGGTTCCCGCCTGCGTAAGCGTCAGCGTCCCGTCGGTATCGAGGAAGAAGGCGCGCATCCAGTTTCCTATGAGATTGTTGCTGGCGTCGTAGGTCGCCTCCATCACCTGCCCTTCGGCGCCGCTCACCGTGCCAGCGGCGTGCGAGGCTATCGGCCAGAAGAAGAGCGCGTCGAGTTGTATCTTGGGCGGCCCCGCTTGAATGATGCGCGAACACTGGAGCACCCATGTGTTCTGGGCCGTGTTCTTTCCGGCGACACAGGCCTGTTGAATGTTGGAGGTCCCCGCAATGGTGAGGTTCACATTGTTGCCGGTCTGGAACGAATCGACCTTTGCCGTGAAGTTCCCCACGATAGTCGCGATGTCGAGACATATCGCGTAGGAACCGACCACCGAACAGTCGGGCCAGCTCGTCCCGGTGCAGATCGTCTGATTCGGCGCGGCGCAGTTGTAGTGGCAGTAACTCGTGATCTGATCAACGAACACCTCGGCACACACCGTTCCCCCGTAGCAGTTGCTGTCGTCACTGCACACCGCGCCCGGGTTCGCCGTCGCCGTATCGGCATCGGGGGCCACATCGGGATCGGACTGCACATCAGGATCGGGTTGCACATCGGAATCAGGTTGAGTATCGGCTACCACATCGAGATCGGGCGAGACATCGGCGGTCCCGTCGTCCACCGGGAGCGCCGCATCGTCCGCTACCGGTTCTTCGGCGTCGTCGCTTACCGGCTCCTCTTCGTCAACCGGGACGACCGATTCATCCGGTTCCCCCGGTTCGTTCTCTTGCTCCGTCTCCTCTTCGGGCAGGGTCGGCGCGTCATCCGCCGTCGGTTCCCCGTCGTCGAAGACCTGCCCGCCGTCGTCGGTCACCGGCGTCGTATCGGCGCCGGCCTCGACGCACTGATGAGAATTCGGATCGCAGGTCTGTCCTTCGGGGCAATCGAAACTGGTGACACAGGGCATCGCCGACGGTTCCCCTTCGGAACAGGCGCCGCAGACGAACGCCGAGACAAGGAAAAGGCCGCAAACCAGCCACGCCGCTCTCATCCTCATGTTCGCACCTCCTTCAACGACAGGCTTTCGATAACACAGCCAGTTTATAACAGAAAAGCGCAAAAAGCAAGCGCCGGTCGTGCTCTTTCTCTTTTCTCAATCTCTCAGGAAAGGTCAACGGAGAACGGCGTCTCCTGCGAGGCGATGAAGGCATCGCCGGTGAACGAGGAGCGGCTCAGCGATTCGCGCGCCGCATGGCCGACGAGCGCCGGCGAGTTGTTCTCCTCGGAGAGATGCGCGAAGACGACTTTACGGAGACGCCCCTGCGGAAGCCGTTCGAGCAGCTCGGCGCACTGTTCGTTCGAGAGATGTCCCCGCGCGCTCCGTATCCGCTGTTTGAGTTCGGGCGGATAACGC
>CAYNMQ010000063.1:6801-10014 GCA_964398245.1 uncultured Spirochaetales bacterium
TGCGGTAGAGCAGACCCGGATCGTGGTTCGCCTCGATGACGAGATACTCGCTCGCGGCGATCTGGGAGAAGATGCGCTGGGTCACCATGCCGGTATCGGTGACAACGGTAAGCCGCTCGCGGTTGGGAAGCGTGACGGTGAAGCCGAACGGGTCGCGCGCATCGTGCATCACGGGGAACGGATCGACGACGAAGGGGCCTATGGCGATCCGATCGGACGGAGCGATGCTTCGGGCATCGGCTATCTCGGCGCCGAGGTCGGAGAAATAGGCGATGACGGCGGGAGAGGCATAGACCGGAACACCCAGCTTTCGCGCAGTGAGCGGCACGCCGTTGATGTGGTCGAGATGTTCGTGACTGACAAAGATCGCTTTGATGACCTCGGGGGAAATACCGATGTGCGCACACCGTTCCTGGAATCGACGAAACGAAAGTCCCTGATCGACGAGGATGGCGACGCCGCCGCTCTCGACGAGGAGCGCGTTGCCCTTCGAACCGCTCGACAGGACATGGAGCCGGTGTTCACTCAAGGCCGAGGAACCCCCGCAGCGCCGCGACGAAGGTCTTGTTGGTCCGTTCCACGAGGAACACGGCGAAAATGGCGCGCATGATCCGTTCGATCTCCTCGAGAGCGGCGATCCGGAGGTGAGCGACATCCTCATCATTCCCGTTTTTCTCACCGGCGGGCAGTTGCACCGACCGGATGGCGATCGGATGAGCGGTGAGGACAAAGCGCCATTCGGCAGAGCCGCGCCACGCCTTGACGCGCGCCGCGATCGGGATGCGCCCCACGCGGAGCGAAGCGCGGACATCGTCGTGCTCGGCGACCGCCTGCGTCGTTATCGTTTCGCGGTAGCCCTCTCCGGTAAGAGACTCAAGGGTTATCTGCTCCTCGAGCACGAGATCCACATTCTCCAGACCATGCTCCTTGATATAGTAGTAGGTATCTTCGGTGCTCCGCCAACAGAGCCACAGAAGGAATTCGGGGCCAAGAAAATGGAGGGAAGCCGGCTCTTCTTGGCGTTTCATCGTTCTTCCTCCTCCGGTTCCGCTTCTTCCTCGAGAGAGACCACGATATCGGGCCAGATGTCGCCGAGAAGCGAGGTGAACTTCTGCTTTCTGCCAACGCGCGCCATTTCGTCGGCAAGGCTTACCGGTTGAAGGGTGGCGTTGAAGGTCTGCTCGAAGAGACGCTGAAAGGTCTCGATCATCGTTTTCGATTGCGAGAAAAAGAGCAGGCGATTGTCGCCGAGGTTCCATGCGGTCTCGACGATGGTCGTTTTGGGAAGCGACCGCGACCGGGCCCGGCGGACGGCCTCCTCGCGGAGTTCCTTCTTCTGATGACCGCTCACGAACTCGACCTTGTTCTGTGTCTTATACTCGTGCGTCAATTCCTCGAGGAGCGGGCGGAGTTGGGCGGCGGAGAACTGGTAACGGTCTATCCGCAGGGAAAAGAGATAGTAATCACGAAAATAGCAATTGGCGAACTCCTTCGCTTCGAAGGAAAGGAATGGATCAACCCAGCCTGCCGACTCGTCGCGCTGATCGGTCGGATCGAGCGGACGGAATCCGTGACGGCGGAGCATCTTGCGGAACTCGGTGATGTCGGGCGGCGTGATGGCGGGAACGAAGGTCGTGACGCTGACCCGCCCGGAAAGGAACTTGCTCATGAAGACTCCGACTGCGATGAAGCGCCGCCCGGAAGGTCTCCCACACCGACGACGGCATTCTCGGAGACGGCGATGAAGATGGAGCCGGCCAGACCGCTCTTCTCGAACAGGCGGTGGATCTCGGTGTAGAGGAGGTTCTTGAGTTCCTCTTTGTCGGCGGTGTCGTATTCGCCGATCCAAGTGTTCGCCGGCAGTTCGAGGAACGAATTCTCCCCGGTCTTGACGATACGGCGCAGGCCGATCTCCTCGAGTTCATGAATGAGAGAACGCACCCCTTCCACATGCTTCTTCGTGAAGTGGACAGTGAAGGTGACGAAGTAGTACATCGTCGCTCCGTTGACAGCCGCCCGACCATACGCGAATCGGCGGAGGGTGTCAAGGATAAGAAAAGCGCAGAGCAGCAAGTTCTCTTTGACAACGAAATTTTCTCGCTGTATATTTTCTCCCGTGAGGGACACCAACACATCGGAGGAAAAGATGAGGTTTGGGCCATCTCTGTGTAAACCGGCATATCTTGTGGTCACTGCGCTCTGCACCTTTTGGTTTTCCGCCTGCGACTTCGACGGCGAAGACGAGAGCGCCAGTGGGGGCTGCCCCATCAAAATAGGTCCCGAAAACCTCTGCGGGAACGGGGTACTCGACGACCCCGACGAGGTCTGTGACGGCGGCACGATCGCCTGCGCCGAGGTACCCGGCGGGTATTTCACCGGCGGTGCCGCCACCTGCCTGAGCGACTGTAGCGGATGGGACACGGCGCAGTGCACGCTCAGTCTTTCGGTACTGCGACGCGAGATCGCGGCGGGAAAGGCACACACCTGCGCCATTGGAAGTGAGGGAACTCTATTCTGTTGGGGCGCAAATGACCGGGGACAGTGCGGCACCGGATCTCCCACGCCGGCGGTGACACCAACGCCGATCCCGGCCCCGCCGGGGCATCAGTGGGTCTATGTCTCGGCCGGCGACTACCACACCTGCGCGATCACCGACCTCGGCATGCTCTTCTGCTGGGGAGACAACTCGTCAGGCCAGATCGGTGACGGTACGACCACGACGCGTTACGAGCCGACCCCGATCGCGAGCGATGTTCGCTGGAGCGTCGCGTCGGCGCGCGCCACCTACACCACGGCACTCACCCAAGACGGAACCCCGTACTGCTGGGGAACCACCGACAACCCCTGCTGCAGCAGTCCCGACAAGAGCATATGGGAGCCCATGGACACCTCGAACGACTGGATCTTCATCACGGGCACCTACGGCCTCAAATCTGACGGCTCCATCTACCGTATCGGCGAGGCATCGGACGATTGGTGTGTGGTTTCCGTGGTAGGAGACGCGAGCCGTTCCCCCGATATGCTCAAGTTCCTCGGGACCGTGTGCGGTCTCGATGCCACTGACCGTTTCCAGTGCTATCAGGGCACCGAGAAAAAAGCCCCCTTTCCCGAGCCCATCAACCACTGGGGCGATCCCTCTTCTTATCCTTCCGACCCGAACCTTTCCTACCGTGCCGCCGATATTCTCTTAGGCTAAGGCGAAAAAATCACCTG
>CAYNMQ010000064.1:0-9991 GCA_964398245.1 uncultured Spirochaetales bacterium
GCATGGAATGATTCTCCAAAGTCGTTTTTCAATCACCGATCGATGTGGACAGATACTGCAGACGGAATGCAGAAGCGTCGAACGATCACGAGACCTTTATAGTACACTTTGGGGAAATAGCAAGGATTATTTTCGATCGGATATCACTTCACCGACAGGTTGAGCCCGCGGACATTAAGCGTCGAGACCTCGTTGCCTGCGTCATGCCGCACATATTCATAGGTTATGATGGTCCCCTGCATGTCTCCGAGTTCCACTCCGTTAAAGGAATACCATTTGAGGTAACTCCCCTCGTAGCCGAACCCGATCCCCATCGGGAGCGTCGGTGGCAACGACAGCGTGTACTGCAACTCGGCGTAGTCCGACTCGGGGAGGTCGCTCTCGTAGAAACGGACGGTGAGCGTCACCGAACTGTTCCCGTTGAACTGCTCGACGAAGGTGTCGGTGGTCCAGAATTCGCGGATGTCGGTCGGCGACACGACGATCCGCAGATAGCCGTCGGGCGTCTCGGCGTTGTCGGCGTAGAAGTAGCGGACCATCGAATCGTCGGGACCGTTGCCGGGCCCCTCGTGCTTGACCGAGGTGCCGCCGCCGATCTCGGCCTGACAGGCGTCGCCGTACTCCCGGAGGTCGCAGCCGCAGACATCGGGCCCGTTCTCGTCGGGACAGTCGGGCGGCACTGGGCGGCAGACGCCGAACCCCATGTCGCAGACGCCCGGCTTCTTCTGGCAGTATTCGTTCTCGCCGCAGGCGGTGGAGTCCCAGCAGAGAACATCGCCGTCGCACTCTCCCGCATGAGCTATCACCGCGCCGGCGGCGGCAGCCCAGCACTGGTTGCTGTAGGTATAGTTGTCACAGCCGCACTGCGGGGCGACGGCGCGCGTCATCGCGCAATCGGTCGGTCGGTTGTCGCACTTGCCCATCACTGAGGTACTGCACGAGCCGAGCGGCTTCGCGCAGAATTCCTTTGGGGCGCAGTCGTCGTTGGTGGCGCACGGGATCATCGAGCCGCACTCCTTGGCGTGCCGTATCCCCTGTTTCTGCATCTCGGCGTGGCAGGCACTTTTATAGGTCTTATCGTCGCAGGCGCAGACAGGATAGTTCCAGTCGGGGCACTCGATCGGCACCAGAAGGCAGGACCCCGCACCGCCGCAGGTGTCGTTCGCGGGACGACAGAAAGTATCAGGGTCGGCACAGCCGCCGTTCACCCCTTCGCCGCTGCAGGCGACCGGCATCGGACAGGGTTCGTTGGCGCGGACATTGACGCCGGCGTTGTTCGCCCAACAAGTGTTGGTATAACTGTTGCCGTCGCACGCGCAGACAGGAGCGCTTTCCATCGTGCAATCTCCGGGCTTGATGTCACCGACACCAGTGCCGGCGCAGTCGCCGTCCGCCTTTTTACAGAACATGCCGGTGCTGCAATCGTCTATCGTTTTGCACTCCGCCCCGATCGTGTCGCCGTCGGGCCGGATGCTCTCGTCTGCTGCGTCGTCGGTCATCGGGCCGTCGGTAACGACCTCATCGGTGATGACCTAGTCGGAAAGATTGTCGTCGGACTGATCGGACTGGTCTGACTGAACGGGCTGATCGTCGTCGGTGAGCGCCACCTGATCGGTCGCCGTGTCGGTGTCGTTCTTGCTCCCCGTCGTGTTGTCGCACGCCGCGAGCACGGACAGCAGGACCGCAAAAAAACAAATAAAAACAAGTCTCATGGTATCCTCCCGTAAAGACAACGCCCTTTAGTGCTCCCCGTCGAGCCGATTTATTATACCGCACAATGAAAAAGAAATGCAACAAGAAGGGGCATCCCGGCAGTTGCTTTTCCCCCCGTCCGGGGCTATGATTCAGTATCCTCATTTCAGGGAGGGAACTATGTTCCGACCACTGGTGTTCACGGCGCTGCTCGTGCTGTTCATGGCCGGGTGCGCTTCGTACAGTCGCGAGTCGTCCGGTCCGGGCTACTATGAGCCGGCGCGCACCGCCGGCGCTCCGCGAGCGGTCGAGGCGCGCTACAAGATGGAAAAGAAACCGGTCTCGGTCACCGGGAAGATGGCGAAACCGGCGCCTGCCGAACCGACGGTGTCGCGTGCCGCGGCGCGAGGAGAGTCCTATGACTACGAAGCCGACGAGGCCGAGTACGATGACGGCGGCTATGGCGCGACCGGCGACGGCGGAGAGAGCGAATCCTACGGGTACGGTAGCCTCGCGCCGTCGGAGGAGGAAGGTGCGGCCTACGGTGCGGCGGCTCCTGCCGAAGACGACGCGCTCGACCGGTCCGATGCCGGCGGCCGGATGGTCGTCTATCGCGCCGAGGTATGGGCGGCGGTCGACAGCGTCGGCGACGCTACGAAGAATGTCGAAAAACTGGCGGGCGACCTCGGTGGCCGCGTGGAGAGCGTCTCGACCCGGAGCGGCTCCGCCTCGGCGACCATCGTCCTGCGCGTCCCGGCAGAAAAGTTCGACGAGGCGCTTACCCTTCTCGAGAGGATCGGCGAGATCACCGGCAAGCGCATCTCGGCCGACGATGTGGCCGAGGCGTTCCGCGACACCGAACTGCGCCTGAGGACCCAGAAGATGCTCCTCGCGCGGTTCGAGGAACTGCTCAAGAAGGCGACCGATCCCAAGGAGCGGGTCGGCATCCTGCGCGAGATAGAGCGCATCTCCGCCGACATCGCGGCGCTCGAACAGCGGCTCGCCTACCTCAAGGATCAGGCCGACTTCTCGACCATCACCCTCTACCTCACCGCCGCGGTGCGCGACGCGGTGAAACGCTACCAGCCCCTGCCGTTCCGCTGGCTGCGTCTCCTCGACCCCGATGTGTGGCCGTCGGGCGAGTTCAAGGGTTTTGTCTTCAAGGCCGGTCCGGAAGGGTTCTTTATGATGCGCGAGAACTACGAGAACCATGCCGAGGCGTGGCTCTTCCAGTCGCCGCAGGGAAGCGTCCGGGTGCGCCTGCAGCGGGTCGAGAACTACCCGAAGGCCGATGCCGCGTTCTGGACCGAGGCGTTCACGCTCGAGATGGGCAACCGGCTCTACAAACAGCTGGCCGACGAGAAGATGGGCGTTTTCACGATGCGCACCTACGAGGTTTCGGGCGAGCGACGCTACCTCGCCGGCTTCGTAGTGAAGGATGATGCCATCTTCGTCGTCGAGGCGCTCTTCGACACGGCGGATGACCATGCGGCGACCGCCGGGGTCGTCAAGAAGTTCATCGGTGCGGTGGAGGTGAAGCCATGAGAAAGTTAATATGCGCACTGCTTTTGGGGACGGCGGCCGCGCTGTGGGGCGGCGACCGCGCCGAACTGCAAACCTTGGTCTATTACCTTTCGACGCTCCGTCCCGATGCGGCGGTCACGGCGCTCAAGGATCTCGCCGCGAAGACGGGCGGCTTCGTGCTGACGCTCGACAACACCGTCGTGACCATGCGGATACCGATGGAGAAACTGGGCGAGACGCGCGAGGGGATAGCGAAACTCGGCATGGTGACCGACAAGGAGGAGTACCGCGAGGACCTCACGGCGACCATCATTGACCTCAAGGCGCGCATCGCGGTCAAGGAGGAGTATCTGAAGAAGATAGAGGCGATTCTTGCGACCACCGGCGTGCAGGACACGCTCGAGATGGAGAGGGCGATGAGTCAGGCGATCCTCGACCTGGAGGCGCTCAAAGGGGAGTTGCGGCTGAACGAGCACGACGCGCGTTTCGCCGTCGTCACCGTCTATGTCAATCCGCAGGCGAGCGGCATCACTCCCAAGAACCAGCGCTGGAGCCGCTGGGGATGGGTCAACGGCCTCGGCATCCAACTGCTCGTCACGGCGGGGGAGGTGGCGCGATGAGACACCTTCTTCTTGTCTTTTCTCTCGTGCTTGCCTCCTGTGCGACGGCGCGGATGGATGTTCCCGCCGGGTTCGCCCATTTCGATAAGGAGGACGATCCGTTCGTCATAGCCGCGGCCGACGGGTTCGTTGTCAAGGCGCGCATCGCCGGCGATACGGACGATCTCGCAGGCAACCTCGATCTCGCGCTGTGGCAGAGGGAGAGCGACGCCTTCCTCACCGCTCGCGGCTATATGCCGGCGGCGAAGCGAGAGGTGAAAACGCACGACGGGATGAAGGGTATCCTCACCGAATACACCATTCTCTACAACGGCGAAGAACACCGCTACGCCGTCGCCCTGTTCAGCGACGGGAAACGGCTCCTTGTCGTCGAAGCGGGCGGCACCGCTTCATCGTTCGAGAAACACCGCGTGAAGGTGGAACAGGCGCTGGCGACGGTGCGGGTAGAGTAGGGGAGGTGGCCATGAAGATCGCAACGCTCCTCGTGTTGATATGCGGCGCCGGTGTTCTTTCGGCGCAGGTGGTGAACGACCGGTGGCGGCCCGACGAGGGACCGGTCACCTATGCGGTGCCGATACTCGATCATGCGACGGTAAGCCCGAAGGAACTCGCGATACACTACTTCACGAACCTTGCCCGGATGGGCTACGACTGCGGCACGCCGTCGCTCAAGTGCGGCTCGAGCGACACCCTGCCGCTCCTTTCGTTCGATTTCAAACTCGCGACCGCGGCGCGCTGGTTCAGTAAGCATCTCAACGATATTCCCTGCTTCCAGCACGACACCTGTTGTTTCCTCACCGTCGCGGGAGATGCGATCGAGTGCGTCGCCGGCACCGCCTGCACCAACCAGCCGTGCGACAAGACCTACTGTTCCGGGACCTCGTGGGTCGAGCGGATCGCCCTCTTCGGCGGCAATCCGACCGCCGAGAACATCGCCGCCGGCTACAACACCGCCGGCGCGACCATCTGCCAGTGGATGAACTCGTCGGGACACCGCCAGAACATCTGCTCCGCTTCGAACACCTCGCTCGGCACCGGATACTACGGCGGCCAGAACTGTTTTTACCATTACTGGACGCAGGATTTCGGCGGCGGCGGTCAGACGGCGCGGCTCTATCCCGGCGCGATATTCGAGGATGGCGCTACGCTCACGGCGGGACTCATCGTGAAGTCCTCCTCTCCGGTCACGCAGGCGAAGGTGACCGTCGGAGCGATCGAGACGCCGCTTATCAACACCTTCGGTACGACGACCCGCGGCGCGTGGACGGCGACCGTCTCGGCGGCGAACTGCGCCGCCTACTACTTCACCGCCTCGTTCGCCGACAGCCAGAGCGAGCGCTTCCCGCCGACCGGCTACCTCTTCTACAGCGAGACACCGGAGCAGTGCGAAGCGCCCGATGAGAAGCCCGATGTTGACGCCGCGCCTCCCGACAATTGGGTTCCCGACACGGCGACTCCCGATGAGGATCAAGGGGAGCCGGTCGATGCCGACGAACCGTTCGATGCCGGTCCCGACGAGGACCACACGATCCCCTACGACTTCAACCCTGCCGACGAAGACTATCACCTTCCTGATTACGGCGTAAGCGACGCGCCGTGGGTATGGCCCGATGAGGAGGAAAGAACCGACGGCGGCGACGGCTGCGGGTGTTCGATGGTGTTTTGAAGAATATTGGACAAGAGATAATCAGGATTAGGAGGAGATCATGTGGAAAGAAAAAACGATCTTGATGACGGCGATGGGAGCGGTTCTTCTGGCGGGAAGCATCATGCTCTCTTTTTCGGAAGGGCGCGAAGAAATCGAAGGAGCAGGCCTTGACAGCGCCGGAGGGCCGTTGCCACGCATTTTCGCCAGCGATGACGAACAGATCGATCGCTCTTTGCGGCGCCTACAAAACAAACCCTTCTCTATCGGTATGCAGGGGACCGTCCATGCCCGGAATGGGTCGTCGACCGGAAAGATCGCCATTCCCAAGACCGGACAGACACGGTGCTACAACGCATCGGGTACCGAAGTTTCCTGTGCCGGAACGGGTCAGGACGGGGAAAAACAGGCAGGGGCTGCCTGGCCCACCCCTCGATTCTCTGACAACGGCGATGGCACTCTGACCGACAATCTCACCGGTCTGGTATGGTTGAAAAACGCGAACTGTTTCGGAACGCAGACTTGGGAGAACGCGCTGGCGTCGGTCAATGCTCTGGCGGACGGACAGTGCGACCTTGACGACAATTCACAAGCGGGAGAGTGGCGGCTTCCCAACATCAATGAACTGGAAAGCATCGTCCACGGTGGCGAGAACGAAGAAACCTGCGGGCTCTATGCCTGTGCTTCTTTAGCCGTGTGGCTCGAGGCGCAGGGCTTTACCGATGTGAAACAGAACTACTGGTCTTCGACCACCTATGTCTACCCGACACTTACCAATCTGGCCTACTTCCTCGATACAACGGACAGTGATGTGGATGCTTCCAACAAAAGCAATTTTCGCTCGGTCTGGGCCGTGCGCGGCGGTCAAACCGATGAGCCCGATCCTGCATACCCGGCGAATGTGTACAAAACGGGGCAAACGAAATGCTACAACACCGCGGGGACGGAGATCTCTTGTGCCGGCACGGGTCAGGACGGAGAGAAACAGGCGGGAGTTTCATGGCCGGATCCTCGGTTCACCGACAACGGAAACGGCACGGTGACCGACAGCCTCACCGGGCTTATATGGCTCAAGAACGCGGACTGCCCGAACGCCGGAGGAAGGAATTGGACCACCGCACTTGCCGATGTGGCGCAACTCAACACTGACGGTACGATGAATGGCAACCCGTGCGGCGACACGAGCAATGCGGGCGATCATCAGACAGACTGGCGCCTGCCCAACAGAAAAGAACTCAAAAGTCTTGCGAACTACGGAACGCACGAGCCCTCTCTGCCCGCAGGACATCCGTTCACCGGCACCAGTTTGACGACCGGTGCGGCGCCGTACTGGACCTCGTCCACGGATGTGGATGTCATGATCGCCGCATGGCTTGTTTATATGCAGAACAACGAGATGCTTTCCAACACCAAATCGAATAACGGGTATGTCTGGGCGGTGCGCGGCGGAGTTACGACCTTCGGCCTATCCATCTCCAAACAGGGCGCCGGCTCCGGCACGGTGACGAGTTCTCCGGCCGGCATCGATTGCGGAACATCTTGCTCGGCGTCATACGCGGTCGGCACAGAGGTAACGCTGACGGCGCAACCCGATGCCGGGTCGACTTTTGAGAACTGGGAGGGAGATTGTTCCTCCTGCGGGTCGGATGCCACCTGCATGGTGCTCGTAACTGCCCAAAAGCACTGTGTGGCGACCTTCCTTCTCATTCAACAGGACGACGCTGACGACTCCGATGATGACGAGACGAATCTTCCCGACGAAGACACCGTCGAACCGACCGACGATGCGACTGTGGTCACCGACGAAAGCGTGACGGATGAAACGGTTACCGATGAGACCGTAACCGACGAGACAGTCACCGACGAAGTGGTCGCCCCGGACGACGCGCCGGTCGTCACCGACGACGCCCTCCCGACCGACACCGATACCACAACACCCGATGCTGACACGACCAAACCCGACACCACCGCCGACGCCGACGCCGAACAGCCCGACGAAGAAACCGACGAAGCGGTAACCGACGAGACCGGCGATGGCCTCTTCGGCGACGAAGACATCATAGCCTCCCCCGACGAAGAAAAGAAATCGAAGGACAACGGCTGCGGCTGCTCGGTGGTGTTCTAAAAGTACCCATCATACCGTTTTTTGACCTGACATCTCAGTCTATTTTTTCTTGCCTTCCCTTTCGTAATTGTTAGAATTCAATGAACTTTTCGTGAGGTATCCATGCGTTTTCCGTTAGTGCTCGGCGTAGGTGTTGTGGTGTTTCTTACCTTTTTCATGGAGGCCGCAGAGTCCTTTGGCTCTGTTGAGGGGTACCCGTACGCGGTGAGCGACTTCCCCGTTTACACCGCGGTAGAGCAAACACTTGAGATAAAGAACGGCCGCGTGGGAAAGGTGCTCTTCCCTGCCCCCGGCGCTCCGGCGCTCGTCACGAAGGAGGCGCACGATCTCTCGATTTTCGTACTCTGCGGGAGCGCTACCGTTGACCGCATCGAGATCGGTAAACAGCGGGATGAAAAGTTCGTTACTTTTCTGACGCTCTTTCCCCAACGGTCTTTTCCTGCGGGGAATGGCATTACCCGTTTCTCGTTCACGGTTCCCTATCAACTGCCGCATGGGGTCTACGACCTGAAAGTGGCGGTTGGTTTCGAGACGCTGGAGGTCCCCAACGCGGTGGGCTTCATCTCCGATCGGCGTATCGCGTTCACCATCTGGGCTGATCCGCAAATCGAAGACCTGCAATCGAAGAGCAACATCAACCTCAACTGGAACGACCACTCCTATCCCGGCTTTTCCGATAGCATGCTCGACTACTCGCGCCAGCAGGGGATCATCGCCATCGCGATGTCGCAGATGAATGCGATGGATACCGACTTCATCGCCTGCCTCGGCGACATCGTTTTTGGTATCAACCATCAGCGAGAGTATGAGGATATCGTGCAGTTCCTCGACCGCGCCGAGATACCGCTCTTTGCCATTCCCGGCAACCATGATGGCTATGCGAAGTTCGTGAACGAGAACGACCTTACCACGCCGCTGGAGCGGGACGGGCTCAACTACTGGCGCCTCTTTGTCGGCCCTGCGTACCATTCATTCGTTCTCTACGGGAAGACTTTCCTCATGCTCAACACCTACGACGGAACCGCCGAACGGCGCGCCTCGGGCAATCCCATCGGCATCGGGAACAACGCGGCGGCGCCGGTAAGCAACTATGGCGGTTTCATCGGCGACCGGCAGATGGCCTTGATCACCGCTTCGTTCGTGGCGGAGGAGGTGTGGGGACTCTTTTCGCACCATCTGCCGCTCGGTATCGTCGAGAAGACCTACGAGTACACGGCGATGGAGAAATATCCCCAGAACAAGATCATCGGCGCCTTGTGGGGCGAAGAGTGGAACTACGAAAGCGCCGCGTATGACAGCGATCCGAGCGATACGATATTCGGCGAGACGAACCGCTTCAACACTGGCACCCGCCTCGTCGGGGCGATGGCGGCAGAAACCCCGCGGCCGCCGCTCTACTTCTCGGGGCACGCCCACCGCGACCGGGTGTTTCATTACGAGCAGGGCGCCGAGATCATTCCGGGGACGGCTCTCTTTGTTCCAGCACCAATGGACTTTGTGCAGAGCAACACCGCGGCGAGCTCCGGCGAGACCTACTGGGGCATCCGACAGGTTTACTACGACCTCGATACCGGCGTAACGAGTTTCGGCTATCTCTGCGTTGACGATACCGATTGCAACCCCGATAAAGAGGGGGAAAAGGCGGGGTTCCCCTCAATACCGCTCGGCAATTTCTGGGTCACCTATACGGCGGGGAATGCGACTTCGCTCTACATCGGCGGCGACGGCGTTTCGGAGACGGCGCAGGCCGAGGTGACCAATTTCCTGCCGACCGACGAGACGGTGCGTCTCCGCTTTCTCATGCCGGCGCGGCTTACCGGCTATCGCTTTGACCTCGAAGGGTGGGAGATGGACGATGCGATGGTGACGGCCGATCGCACAGCCATTCTTATCACCGCGAAGGGAGAGATCGCCGCCGGATCGCCGAAGGAAGAGTTCCTTCAGCGGCAGTTCACCAAAAGCACGGCGCTCGTTACGCTCGGTCCCGATACCGTTGCTGCGCCGGAACCGGTGGTCGAGTACGCCGATACGATCTTGGAAAGCGAACCGCTCTCGTTCACCGTGACGAATCCTGAGAACTACTTCCACCTCATCTGGCACCGTGACGGCTTCCCGGTGAGCGAAGGAGAAAGTTTCACCGAGAAGTTTGACTATCATCCGCACGAGACGATAGAACTGCTCCACATCGCGAAGAACGGCGCTTTTGGGAGCCGCACCTTCACCGGGACGGTCGAGGAGGAAAAGATCCCCGACGAGGATACGCTTGTCGCCGATGAGACCATCGTTCCCGATGAGACTATGGAACTTGATGTCCCCGACAATGCGGAGGAGCCGGACATTCTCGCGGTTACCGACGAAGACAGCGTCCAAGCGGAGAAGGGGAGC
>CAYNMQ010000065.1:0-9958 GCA_964398245.1 uncultured Spirochaetales bacterium
CCGCCGTACTGGGCAGCAATCTCCCCGCCCCCATCTGCGAAGAATAACTATTTCGTAAGCGCATAGACCGCCGCTGAACGCGGCGGAAGCGATACCGGCGCAAACCCTTCTTCTATCGTTATCATTCCTCCGGCCAGCGCATCTTTATAGTCTCCGTCCGGTAACGAAGTCTCAAAGGTACGCTCAAAAGGCTCTCCGGCACGATTGAAGACAACGAACACGCTCTCGTCCCCATCGCTCATCGTGTATGCCCATACCTCCTTCTCGCGGTGAATCGTCTTTCGGATCCCCCGCCGAAGAGCGGAATGATCGCGTCGCACCACCGCAAGTTTCTTGACGAAGGCCAGCGTTTCTTTCTGATGTGCGTTCAACTCGTCACCGAACATCATCATCCGCCGGTTGTCGGGGTCGTTCGCTCCCGGCATGCCGAACTCGTCGCCCTGATAGATGGTCGGCACACCGGGCGAGGTGAAGAGGAACGCCCACGCGAGTCGCAGTCTTTCATACGGCGCGGCGTCGGTCGGCGTCTCCGGTTCGTTCTCCCAGACCCGCTCATGGGCCGCGGCGCCACCCTGAGAGGTGCCGTCAAAATCGCCGTTGGCGCTCGAAAGAGCGCGACAGAGGTCATGGTTTCCGAGGAAGGTCGCCATCACGGCGTCGGCATGGTAGTCGCGCTGGTAGCGGCCGTCGTGTTCTTCAAGGAACGCCGCGAATTCGTCAAGTCCCTCGGAACCGACGAGAAATGCCCGGGCAATGTGATGGAAAAGGGGAAAATCGAACTGGCTGTCGAGTTTATCGGGACCAAGATAAAAGCCGATCTCATCCCACCCGTAGTCGCCGGTGAAGGTTTCGCCGACCATAAAGAACGGGGTGTCGCCGACCGCCGCATTACGCTCGACGAAGTAGCGTAAGGTCTTTACGAAGTCGAGATTCATGAGCCGCACGGCATCTATGCGGAACCCGTCCACATCGAAAGTGCGTATGAGCCAGAGATAGTGCGCAATGAGCGCGTCCATCGCCTGCGGATTCCGATGATCTATGTCGGGCAGGTAATCGGTGAACCAGCAGATCTCGGGCCGCTCCCAGCCACAGGTGTACCCACCGAGCATATTCGCCGGCAGCCCTTCCGGCGCCATGTTGAACCAGCCGTCGTACCGATAGGTGCGCCAAAGCCAGCTTTCTTCGTGGACATGGTTCGGGACGATGTCGAAGAGAACCCGGATGCCCCGCTCATGCGCCTTGGCGACCAGTTCGTGCAGTTCCGTTTCGTCACCGAAATGCGGTTCGATCGGCGATTGAAGACCGGGTATGGGTGTCAGATCGCTCCAGCCGGTCGCGATCGGCCAGTAGGAATGATAAGCGGCATAGAACCGCGGGTCGCTTCCCATTCCTTTCCACGCTCCTTGGGTATTGGCAAGCGGCGACGAGATCCAGAGCGCCATCACCCCCAGATCGCTGAAATATCCCTCTTCGAGCTTGCGAACGATGCCACGAAAATCGCCCCCCTGCCAGTTCGCCTTCGGAGCAACCCCGTCCACCGGGCCATCGTTGCCCGTGTCACCATTCACAAAACGATCGGTCATGACCTGATAGATGACCGCATCCCGCCAATCGAAGGGGCGAGGCTCTATCCAGAGCGGGACAAAAAGCGGATCGGCGGCGAAACCATGCGTGTCGCGCACTGAAAAGACAAGGGTGTGTTTCCCCGTTACAAGGCCGGTGAGAGAAAGCGTGAAAAGTCGTTTTTTATCGCTGTAGGCCGCCTCGACGACCTTTCCCGCCAGCGTGACCACGCTTCTTTTCAGATCGGGGCTTGCGCCACCCGCGCCGGGAATGAAGCGCACGCTTACCTCAAGCGACGACCCGTCAATCCGTTTCTCGGCAAGCTCAAGTCGCGGATAACGGCAATCGGGGACGATGAGGCGACTGTAGCGCTTTCCGTTCTCATAACGGTCAAGTGGGTTGGCCGGATCGTTCGTCCACACATCGGCCTTCTTCTCATAGAACGCATAGGCATACTCGCCGGGAGAAAGAAAAAGTTCTCTTTCCCACTGACCGTTCCGATAGATCATCGGCGTGGAAAGGTCCCATCGATTGAAGGAACCGCGGACATACCACTCGTTGTCAGGACCTCCTTCCATACGAAGCGTAATACCCTCACAAGAATCTCTATCGGAGATCGTGTCGGATTCACAGGAAAGAAATTTGAGAAAAGATACCGAACAGAAAAGAACGAGAAGAAAAAAAGGATGATGGAGAAAACCTCGCGAGGTCACTCGATGCGAAGACCTACCTAACGGTCGGAGCCAAATCGCCGCGCAAATATGAACAGGAGAAGACTCAACAGGACGGTAAATAGCGCCGATGCGGCGGCTCCTGCATTCCCCCTTCCAATCACGGAGCAACCGCAACCGCCCTCGTCCTCGTCGCCAACGACGGCACAGTTCGGGTCGTTCGGGTCGGTACAGGCTTGGAACTCCTTCGAGGTGACCGGCAGTTTGAACACGGTGGCATTCGAATCGAGCCCGACCTGCTTGACCTGGATGCGCCCCTTCTCGCTGCCCGACAGATCGAAGTCCGCTATGACGATCAGGAACTTCTCTTCGTCGGCGGCATAGGAGAGCGGCTGGGTCAAAGTAAGCGTAAGGTTGGCATCGCCCTTTGCTCCGCTTCCTTCGGCGAGTTTCTGTTCTCCGGGGTCAACAAGCCCGTTGCCGTTCGCATCAAGCCAAAGGGAGACGCTCTGGAGCCCTTCGCCGAACAGCACGGCGCCGGACGGGACAGAGAGCGAGAGCGACTTCAACTTGTTCGCCTCTCCTTTGGCCTTTGTGCGCAGGTGCAGAACGGGGATGTCGGCATTTATCTCTTGAAGGGTCGCCGGGACCGCCGGATCCTTTTCTCCGCGGGTGACGACGAACGACTTGGCGTCCGGCTCGAAAATGAATTCGGCAAAAGAGACCGGCGTGGTGCTCACCACCGTCCCTTCGCTCGCGTTGACCTCGAACGCGGCCGCTCCCTCGAGGCGCCCCTGGAACGAGGTGTTGGGCGCGACCGAGGCGGCGGAGACCGAGGCGTCCGCGACGATGAGGAAGTAATGGGTCGTATTTTCGCGGAATTTGCGCCGCGTCGAAAGAAGATCGAACATCGCATAGCCGGCATCGAGGGTGGCCGCTTCGGAGACCACCGTCTCCGATCCCTCGGCGATGCCGTTCCCGTTCTGGTCATGGACCAGCTTGAGATTTGCCAGCGTGACCGTTTGCTCCTTCTGGAACTTCACCTTGACGCGGTTGAGCGTGAAGGTGCAGTTGGTTTTGTCGCCCCCCGTCTTCCCTATGAGCGAGAACTGACCGAGAATGAGGCTGTTCCTGGGATTCGGGATGACGATGTACTCTATGGGGCTGTTCTTACCGAGAGCGAATTCCACCTGCGCTCCCGAGGTCGAGCAATCCGCCGGCGCGTCGGCGTCGGTGACGCTGTCAACATCGGTTACCGGCGTATCGGCATCCCACGGGCCGCCGCAGGGAGAGAGATCCATCTGCTCGCAAGTCGCGAGCGATTGGCAAGTCCCCGAGTGGAGTTTCAAGGGAACCGAGTTGTTGGTCTTGTACGGCTTCGACGAGGTCGCCGCGTCACCGATGAGCGCAAGGTTCTCAATGACGGCGTTCTTCGGCAGGTCATCTATCGGCTTCACCTTCCAGCGAACCATGCGGCGGTCATGATCGCCAGCGCACATCGCCGCCGTATTCTCGCAGTAGTTCATCTGTTCGGCGACCTGATACCACTGGGCGAACGGGAACTCATC
This sequence comes from uncultured Spirochaetales bacterium, assembly GCA_964398245.1. Classification (GTDB taxonomy): domain Bacteria; phylum UBP6; class UBA1177; order UBA1177; family JAKLFG01; genus CALITV01. The sequence continues at coordinate 3,803 of CAYNMQ010000065.1, forward strand.
GCCCGGACCGTCAGGAACGGTCTGCCAATCCTCTCCTATCCAGTTGCCGTTCTCGTCCTCGTGGATCTTCGTCGCGATCTGGGTGGTTCCCGGCACATACTTCACGAATTGAGAAAGAGTGTCGCGTACCTTCACATTGGTGACGATGTCATCGCCCCAGTTCTGTATCTTCATGTAATAGATGTATTCCTGTGTGAAACACACGGCGTTCTTCTCGTTCGCGGGAACGCAAGAACAAAAGCCCTTTTCGGCGACATCTTCCGGATGCCCCTGATGCGGAGGGATATCATAGTTCCCAGCACGCGTGTCGTGGCTGAGGATGAGGAAATTGGTAAGCACCCAGTCTTGATTGGCGCCGAGCATAAGGGTGATCTGCTGACCCCCTTTGAAGAACTGGTTCGCCCACTTTGCGTCAACCGCCTGATCGATGTAGAAGGTGTCCACATCTATGGCGTACTCCATAGTGTTGGTGTCTATGTTGGGCGGCGTGCCGCCGAGGCAGGTTTCCCCCGCCAACGCGTCGAACCCGTACTCCGATGATATCGAGTTGAATATCTCGGTATAGTAGAAGGGTTGCCCCATGTTGTTATATTCGGCGAGATAGTTACATGAATTGAACAACTGCTCGAAGTTGACCCCATCACCCTTTATCTGGAGCGACTCGGGGATCGTCGAGGTCGTCGTGTTGACGAGGCCGGGGTCGCCCTCGTTGACCATAAGTGTCAGGCGTATGGCCGGCTTGTCGGGGAACTCGAAACCGGTGATCTGGATCATCGAGGTCTCATGGAAGTATCCCTTGAAGCCGTCGTAGATGTAGAGTTTCTTCGGCGTCACTTCGGCTGACACATAGACAAGGATGATGGCCCAACTCGACACCATGGTCGAGGAACTCACATAGATGTCGTCCTTGGTGCAGTCGAGCCCCGACACCGTGTAGGCGCCGTAGAGCGACATGCCGTCAACGGTGCCGTCGGAGAGACCGAGCGAACGCCCCGTCTCCTGCAGTTGCTTGAAGAAGTTCGTGATGTCGACGCGGTAGGTGAAGTAACCGCGATCGCCGTTCGTGTCGCTCTTTATCTCGGCGCCGAACTCGAAATCCTGCGCATCGGAAAGACGCGACTGCCGCCCGACCACATCGAGACCCTTGTTCATCGCCGGCTCGGAGTTATGCTCGAAATCGAGTCTGATGACATTGTCGGTGAAGTCGTTGAGTTTCGCGATCGGCTGGGCGCCGCTCCACACGATGAAGGCGCGCTCGATCTGAGCATCCAGCGGCACTTTCGTCATATCAAGCGCATAGGCGGAGGAATCGAGGCAATCATCCGCCTGTGGATTATAGAGCCCGCCGCTGTAATCGTTACTTGTGTCCTTGTTCGCCAGAAGCGACTTGAACATGACCCAGTAGGAATAGGCGCCCTCCTCCCACTTGAGCTCCTCGCCGCGATACACCGCGACATTGGGGCCTATCTCCTTGGCCGTTCCCCATAGAGGAACGAGCAGGAGAACGAGCAGAAACATCTTGCCGATCGTGTTCATGGATCTACCTCACAATATCATGTTTGGTTAACATTCATTCAGGAAGCCTCGTCCGTCCGCTCACCACCCTACGACGGAGCAGCCGCATCCGTCAGATTTCGGTTCGACGATGTCGCCGTCGCTCTGCGGTATCGAGGTGTTGAAGACCTTGGAGTACACCGGCAACCCCTCGACCCTCTTGGTCGTGTTCTGCACCACCACTCCGCCCTTCCTCACCATGATCTGCACGCCCGTGGCGGAGAGTGTCGCTTCAGGCACGCTGCTCAGGTCGCAGTTGACGATGAGGAATATCTCCTCGCCGGTGTCGTAGTCGAGCAGACTGCTTATCGTATCCCCTTCGAAGGTCACCATCGTCGGATCGTCGAAGGAGGTCGCCCGCGCGATCGGCTCGCCGTCGGGAAGCCCGTCGCCGTTCGTATCGAGGTAGAGCGACACCGCCCTGATGCCGCCCTTGCCACCGAACAGAGTGCTATCGTTGGCGGTGCTGACGACGATCCGCATGACCTTGTTGGGGGCGTCCATCGCCTTGGTGCGGATCTGCAACATCGGGATATCCTGCCGAAGCTGGTCGAGGGAAGGCACCTTGGGATCGTTCATGCCTTTCGTGACGATGAAATAGTTAGCCGTCGGCTCTATCTGGAATGTGGCGAACGGCAGAGGCTCCCCGTCAACATAGGGTTCGCCGGCATCGGCGAACGAGAAGCTGGACTTGTTCTCGATGAGGAGGTTGAAAGTCGCCGCATTCGGCACCTGCGTGGTGGTGTAACCGGGAGTCCCCAACACGATGAAGTAGTGCCACTGCTTGCCGGCAAAGCGGTTCTTGCTCTTGTCGATAACAAAGTATTCCACTGACCCGGTCGAAGAGACGGGCGTACCGACGACCTCCTCGTCGGCGTCGAAGATGCCGTTGGCGTTGCGGTCGTAGACGAGTTTGAGATCGCTGACCATCACCTTGGTGTCCTTCTTGTCCACCTTGAGATGCAGAGAGACGAAACTGTAATATTTGCTCTGATCGCAGTTGTCGGCGCGTATCCTGAACTGACCCAACAGGACATTCTGGGCTCCGGCGGGAACGATGATGGGCGACGCCACATTATCGGGCGAATTGCCGCCTTTTTCATATGTGATGGTGGCATTGAGACAGGTTTGGGTCTTGTCGGGCTTGCACTTGAAATCGTTCTCGGAGTACTGCACATCGGTCTTGGTGTCGCAGACATATCCCGGCTGGCAGTCCTCATCCTTCGTACATTCCGGCGGCGCGCCGCACTCGGGGTCGTCGGGGTTGTCAACGCCGGCATAGCAGTTAAGGAGATCCGGCTCGGGACATACCGCCGCCTCGATACAGGTGCCGAAACGAAGATTCAGATCGAAGTTGGTGTTGGTGTAGTAGGCCTCGGAGCTCCCCTGTTCCTTGATAAGAGCATGGTTCGGGATGACGGTGTGCTTGGGAAGGTTCGGCTTCGGCACCACCTTGAAGCGGATGAGCCGCGTGTCTTTGCAGTAAAGGGTGGTCTGGTTGCAGACCTCCATCTTGTCGGCGACCTTGTATCCCTCCCCAGAGAGCGGGAACTTGCTGTTCGGATCGGCGTCGTTGCCCGCTTTGTCGGGAATGTCCTGCCAGCAGATGCCGTTGCCGTTCTCGTCGAACTTGCTCGTCATCTTCGTCGTGCCGGGAACATAGGTGACATACTGGGTCGGCAAATCATCAATGACCACGACATTCATCGCATCGTTGGTCCCCCAGTTCTGCACCTTGATGAGATAGTACATCGGCCGCTCGGCGCAGAATGAATCCTCGTAGTCCTCGTTCTTACGGCACGAGCAGAAGTGTTTCTCGCGGCCATGCGGCCACGGTGTCGCTTCCTCGGGAATATCGAACGCCGGCGTCTTGGTGTCTATCGAGACGAGGAGGTAGTTCGTCAGGATGGCGTCTTGGTTGACCGAAAGCGTGACATTGAGGCTCGTTCCCCCCAGCGTAAGGTGTTCCTGCAGGTTCACATCATCTTCCGAATCGAGGAGAAAGGTATCGGCGTCCACCCCGAAGTAGTTGGGGCCGCCGGTGACGCCGGTGACGCACATGAGCTCGACATCATCGGGGTCCCATCCATAAAGAGACGAGTTGGAGTTGTATACCTCATAACTCATCGTCTCGTTCACATAGGGGTTGCACTCATTGGTGAGCAGGTAGTTACTCGTTGCGTTGGGACCGCGGATGTAGATGAGTTCGGGCGGCAGGGTCGCTTTGACGAGCGACGGATCGCCCTCGGCGATCATGGTCATGACGCGGACGATCGGCTTGCGTGGCAGTTCGAAGCCGCTCACCGTCGCCATCGTCGTCTCGCCCTGCGACCACGCGAAGCCGGGATAAAAATATATCTTCTTGGCGTGGATCTCCTGCGACTTGTACACTATAAGGATGGACCAATTCGAGACCATCGTCGTGTTGCAAAGGTAGATCTCGTCGCTGGTGCAGTCGAGCCCGCTCACCGTGTAAGTGCCGTGGAGCGCGACGCCGTCCAGAAGAGGAGTCTCGCTGGTGCGGTTGTCGTCGAATATCTTCTGGAAAAACGGGGTGATGTCCTTCCGGTAGGTGAAATAGGCCACCTCCCGGTTCACTTTCGTTCCGGGGTTCGTCTCCGAACACCCGACGCTCACATCGCTGGTGAATTTGACGCTCTGGAACTCGAACTCGTTCGATGTGTCGCCGAGCATCCGCGGGGTATCGCCGGCAATGATGTCCTCTTCGTATGTGTAGCCGTCGCTGCGGGAGAACTTCAGATGCACCGCATTGTCGGTGGGATCGTTGAATTTCGTCGGATCAACGGCACCCATCCAGACAAGATAGGCCTTGATGACCAGCGCATCCTTCGGCGTATGGATAATGTTGAGATCGAAAGAACTCTGTTCGATGCAGGTGTCACCCTGCCGGTTGGTGCTTTCTCCCGACAGAGTCCTTTGGTCGTCAATGAGCGAGTTGAACATGACGAAGAAGTCGTTGCCTCCCTCTTCCCATTTCTCGTAGGGATCCCCGCCGATGAGGGTGCCTTGCGCCCCTAGAAGCGGCAGAGCGAAGAGAAGAGAGCAAAGAACCACCGCCGTGCGTGAAAAGATAGCCATCAACGCCTCCATTTCGCAGTATTTGTCCGACACCGTCGTCCACCGAAGAGGTATTAGAGCATTTCGCGCCGGAAAAATCAAGAGGAAATAAAGGACACCAGCTCTTTTTTCTGCGTTCTCACGCCATCAGGCTTTCGCCGTCGAACGCCATCGCATACTGAAACGAAGAAAAACCTTGACGCAGCGGCTTTGCCGTATATAGTGAAGGTTCGATTTTTGAACTTCTGGCTCGAAAGGAGTGTGCGATGTACGCAGTGGTCAACTTCGGAGGACAGCAAGTCAAGGTCATCCCCGGAGAGAAGATCTTCGTGGATGCCCAACATAAGGAGGCGGGAGCCGTTTTCGAGAAGAGCGAGGTCATGCTCATCGCCGACGGCGATACGGTCGTCGTGGGGAAACCCTACGTGGCGAACGCCTCGGTGAAATTCGAGGTCCTCGAAAACCTCAAAGGAAAGAAGACCATGGTCTTCAAGAAGAAACGGCGCAAGGGCTACCGGCGCCACAAAAGCCACCGCGCGTCGGTGACGGCCTTGAAAGTTCTTGAGATAGTCAAATAATAAAAGAGGATAGCAGGGAGACTCACCATGGCATCCAAGAGAACGAGCGGACGCAATGGACGCAACAGCCCGGGACAACGGCGCGGCATAAAGAAGTTCGGCGGCGAAACGGTGCGGGCCGGAAACATCATCGTGCGTCAGTGCGGCACCAAATGGCACCCCGGCGAGAATGTCGGCGTAGGCTCCGACTACACCCTCTTCGCGCTGGTTGACGGCACGGTCAAGTACCAGACCTACTATCGCCATGGCCATGAGAAGACCAGAGTCCATGTCGAACCCGCCGCAAAACCGCAATGATGAGCGGCGGCCGGAAGAACGGATCGCAGGAGCAGCCGCGGCTGCTCCTTTTTTTTAGGTGATGTCTCATGAAGTTCGTGGACGAGGCGACCATCGAGGTAAAAGCCGGTGACGGCGGCCCCGGAGCCGTGAGCTTCCTGCGGGAGAAGTACATGCCCTTCGGCGGTCCCGACGGCGGGGACGGAGGACGGGGAGGCGATGTGATCGTCGTCGCCGACGAGAATATCGGGACATTGTACGATGTTCGCTTCTTGCGCGAAGTGAAGGCCGGCAACGGCGCCGCAGGACGGGGAAAGAACATGTTCGGTCGCGCCGGCGAAGACACCGTCATCCGCGTTCCCTGCGGCACCTTGGTGATCGACGATGAGAGCGGCGAGACGCTCGCCGACCTTACGGCGCACGAAGATTCCTGCATCGTGGCCCGCGGCGGGCGCGGGGGCCAAGGGAACGCTCGTTTCAAGAGCGCGCGCCGGCAGGCGCCGAAGTTCGCGCAACCGGGGGAGCCGGGCGAGGCGCGCCGCCTTCGCCTCTCGCTCAAGCTGATCGCCGATGTCGGCATCATCGGCCTGCCATCGGTCGGCAAATCAACCCTTATCTCCGTTATATCGAACGCGCGCCCCAAGATCGCCGATTACCCGTTCACCACGCT
>CAYNMQ010000066.1:0-9783 GCA_964398245.1 uncultured Spirochaetales bacterium
TTCCGTGCGCGCCGCTTCGCTTCCCCGATACTTGCTCAGCGGCATCGCGTGGTCGCCCCGGCTCGGCAAGGTCGCCGTGTCTATCTCATCCTCCTCAGCCGCGCGATGAAGAAGATGTCGCGGTTGTCGAGGAGAGTCGAGACGGTGTAGTAGGCTTTCTCCACTTTGAAGTCAGGATGTTCGAGGATGAACTTCTGGAGTTGCGCGGTCGTCTCTTCGCGGGTGAAGGTGCAGACCGAGTAGAGAAGGGTGCCGCCGGGGCGGACATAGCGCGCCGTCTGCTCGAGCATCCGTTGACCGAGCCGTGCCATATGCGCGCCGTCGGTCGGCTTCTTGAGCCACTTTACTTCGGGGTGACGCCGTATGGTGCCGAGCGCCGAGCAGGGGGCGTCGAGGAGCACTGCATCGAAGGCGTCGTCCCATGAGGGGTTGTGCTCTACGGCGTCGTTGAGGCGTATCTCGACATTGCGCCGACCGGCGCGCAGGAACGCCTCGGCAAGGTTCTTGAGCTTGTAGGGGTTCACATCGGCGGCGGTCACGGTGCCGTTGGGGCCGGTGAGCCACGAGCAGAACAGCGCCTTGCCGCCGGGAGCGGCGCAGAGATCGAGTATCCGGTCGCCGCGCTGTGTCTCCATGTCGAGCACCGCCATCTGGCTCGATTCATCCTGAATGAAGACATCGGGGAGATCGGCGATCATCCGCCAGGTCACGGCGCGGTCGGTGTAGATACCGTAGGGGCTCACCGCGGCTGGCTCGGCGGAGACGCCTTGAGCGCGAAGATAGGCGATCACCTCGTCGCGGCGTGTCGCGTCGCCTTCGACCCGCAGCGTGATGCCGAGCGGCTTGTTCGCGAAAGCGAGATATTTATGCCAGTGTCTCTGGCCGACCAGATCGCCGACGAGGAACGCGAGCCACTCGGGGAACGAGTGCCAGACGCAGTAGAACCGCTTCTTGTCGTAACCGAGCAGACGGAACATCGTAGAGCGTGACGGGCCGATCCGGAGCACTTCGCGCAGAACGAAGTTGACGAATCCGGCCGCCTCGCGCCGCGACGAGCCTTTCACGATCTCGACCGCTTCATTGACGATCTGCGGGGCGGCGCGGTTGGCCATGAAAAGCATCTGATAGATCGCGACGCGGAGGTGAGAAAGCGTCTCGCGGTCTATATGTGCGGTCGGTTTCTGGGCCGCCGTTTCTATCCAGAAATCGATACGGGCAAGGTGGCGGATGGTGCCGTAGGTGAGTTCGGTGATGAAACGACGCTGGTCGAGCGGGAAGACATCGAGAAGGTTATTGAGCAGCTCGTTGACGAACAGCGACTGTTCGAGGACCTTGCGGACGAGCGCGGCGGCGGCGATCTTCGGATTCTGGGCCCGCTCTCCTATCAGCACAGCCGCTCCCCCGCCTGCGGACGGTACCCGGCGATGAACGAGGCGGCGGGCATGCAGGACTTGCACTCGGGTTGCACCATCGTGAGCATGAGACCGCCCGCGCCACAGGCGACGGTGAAGGCTCGTTTGCCGACGGCCACGATCTCGCCCGGTTTTCCGGTGACCTCGGGGCACCACTGCGCGGCGCCGATAAGGAGCAGTTTATCGCGGAAACGGGCGCGGACGCCGGGACTCATGCCGTAGGCGCGGATGAGGTTGTAGAGTTCACGCGCATCTTTGGTCCAGTCGAGGATGAGATCCTCTTTGGCGGTGAGTCGCGTATAGGTCGCTTCGCCGGTCTGGGGCCGTCGTTCGAAGGTGCCGGAGCAGATACGGTCCCAGTGTTCTTCGAGAAGTTCGAGCGACCGCGCGATGAGCCGTTCGAAAAGCGACATGGCGGTCTCGTCGGGCGCGATGGGGGTCTCGGCCTGCGCCACGATGTCGCCGGTGTCGAGGCCGCGGTCCATGACCATGATCGTCGTGCCGGTCGTCGCGTCGCCGTTCAGTATCGCCGCCTGCACCGGCGTCGCGCCGCGATATTTCGGCTGGAGGGAAAAATGGACATTGAGCGGCGCGATGCGCGGGAGGGCGAGCACCCGTTCGGGCAGTATCTGGCCGTAGGCGACGACGAGGTAGAGATCGGGCACGAACGAGGTCAATGTCCGATAAGTCTCTTCGCTTTTCATCGAAGAATCGTGAACGGTGATGCCCAGTTCGAGCGCCTTCTTCTTGACCGGCGTCTGCGAGGGGCGACTGCCGCGGCACCGTACTTTGTCGGGACGGGTAAAGACGATGAGGTCGGTCGTCTTGCGACGGCAGAACTCGAGGAAGGGGACGGCGCACTCAGGGCTTCCCATAAAGACGACGCGCGGTGTCATCTTCCTCCTCGTCGAGTTCCGCGATGAACTTCTTCACCTTGCCGAGCGCGATGTTCCGCTTGACACGCGAGAGGCGGTCTATGAACAGGATGCCATCAAGGTGGTCCATTTCGTGTTGAACGGCGACCGCTTCGAGCCCCTCGGCGGCTCGCTCCCGTTCTTCGCCGTCGAGGGTCTGCCAGCGGTAGTGGATGCGGGCGAACCGCTTGACCGGCGCGCGATACCCCGGAACCGAGAGGCACCCTTCTTCGATCTCGTAAGAATCTTCGCCCGATACGATCTCCGGATTGACCAGCACCTCCGGCTCGTAACGGCAGGTTGTCTTCTTGCGTTCCTCTTCGGGGAGTTTGTCCCACGCGAGGTACCCGCGGTCGAGGATGACGATACGCACCGATTCGCCGACCTGCGGTGCCGCGAGGCCGAGCCCGTTCGCCGCCTTGAGCGTCTCGATCATATCGGCGGCGAGCGCGCGGATCTCTGGAGTGACCGCGGCGACCGCGACGGCCTTCTTCTTGAGGACCGGCGAACCGGCGACTTTGAGCGGGCGTAGCATCGTCTCTGTTCTCCGCATATCTCCAGTAAGGTGAGTATAGAGAAAAACGGCTCGATGTAAAGCGTTCACGCCGGCCGGGAGGTTTTTGTTGAAAAAACGGTCGTCCGCGCTATCATGGCCAAATCAACGGAACGACGCGGAGAACGATCAATGCGACGAGGACTCGCGGTGATGGCGCTGGCGGCGGCGGGAAGCCTCCCCTTCCTCTGGCAGGCCTGCGCGCCGACCGAGGAGGATGGTTCGGGTACCGGACAAGGGGCCATCTGTGATCCGGCGAATGGTGATGGCGACTGCAACTACGCCGAATACTGCGCCGAGATCGAGATAAAGGATGACACCGGCTTCCCCACCGGCGAGGTCGAGTATCGGTGCACGATGCGGGACACCTGCGATCCCGAGAAACAGGATTGTCCGGTGGGATGGTATTGCGAGGCAACCGGCTACTGCTTCAAAGGAACGGCGCCGAAGCCCGATAATGACACCGCGCTTCCCGATGACGGTACGACACTTCCCGATAATGTGCTTCCCGACACGATGCCCGATGCGGACACTACTGACGAAGATGTTCCGCTCTCCGACCCCGACACTACGCAGCCCGATCTCGACACGGCACAGCCCGATATGGTCGTTCCCGATGCCGATACCGGTGGCGGTACGCTCGATTTCACCGAGGATTTCGAAGGGGGCGGCGGCAGTTGGAGCGCCGCAGGCGACTGGCAGATCGGCACGCCGACGGCGGGGCCGCTTGCGGCGCACGGTGGAACCAAATGCGCCGGGACCAACCTGAGCGGGAACTATTCGAGCGGCGCGAACGCGATGCTGACGCTCAACACCCAACTGGCGATCCCGGGAGGTGCGGCCGAGCCGGTGATCGAGTTCTACGCCTATGTGGACACCGAAGGGACGAGCACCTATATGCAGGATTACATGGAACTGCTCGTCAAAAAGCAGAACGACACATGGGAGAGCGCGACCAAGGCGGTTTTCATCACCGGCCCGAGCAACCTTCTCGACAGTTCGACCAAGACGAAGATCGGTGGCAAGAGCGACAGCTGGAACCTGTTCGTCGCTTCTCTTACTCCCTTCAAGGGACAAACGGTACAGATCGCCTTCCGTTTCCGCTCCGATAGCGAGATAACGGCGACCGGTATCTACCTCGACGACATTCACATCCACTAGAATAAAAAGGGGAACTTTTCTGTTCCTCTATTCGTCCTATGGAGCGTACGGGAACAGCCGCTATGGTAGCTTAACAACAAGGAGAGGAGGAACTCAATGAAACAACTGATTTATTTCGCCATCCCGCTCTTGCTGGCGGTCGCGTTCTCCGCCTGTAGTGAGTCGAAAAAGGCGGTGAGCGATGACGAGTGGTTCATCCCTGACACGACGGTGACCGACACGACGGTCACTGACAGCGATGCCCTCATTACCGACGAGATCGTCACCGAGACCGACGCGACCGGTGACAAGGATGACCTGTTCGCCGAGGGACCACTTTCGGATGACAGCCCAATGGCCTCCGACGAGGATGGGGTGCTTCCTGACGAAGGTACCGATGAGACCAGTGATGAAACGGTAGACGAGGATGCGCCGGTGACCCCCGACACACCGCCTGCCGACATTGACATCGTTCCGGGAACCTGTGCCGAAGGTCTCTTCCGGTTAACCGCGTCGGTGTTCTATCGGGTCGGCAACCAGAACATTACCGGCGGCGGCACGATCGCGTTCGATCCCGTCGGCACGGCTGATTCGGAAGGGAATCTCGCCTGCTATGCCCCGAACACCACGGTGACAATGACGCTTACCGTAGATGAAGGACAGTCATTCATCGCGTGGCGTGGCCCCGACGCCGGTGATGTGCAGGGAGACTTCCCGACCTTCACCATCCTCATGGATGCCGACAAGTCGGTACGGGCACAGGTGACGCCTCCGGAAAGTGTGGATGTGGACATTGTTTCCGATGTCGATGTGGTCGTCGAGACCTGTCCGAGCGGCTACAAACTGGCTCCCTATGTCTACTATCAGCAGGGACCTCAACAGATTATCGGTGGTGGCGAAATCGCGATGGATCCCGTGGGGTCACTGAGTTCCGCCGGAAATCCGGTCTGTTATGCGCCCAATACCACGGTCAACATGACGGTTACCGTTTATGAGGGTTATACGTGGGACCAATGGCGAGGTGCCGATCGGTTTGATGTGCAGGGAACCTTCCCGAACTTCTGGATTGTGGTTGATTCTGACAAGGATGTCCGTGCGCGGGTAACACCGAACTGAAACGCTCTCTACCCTCCCCCTAATAAAACGACGGCGGTGTCGCGTTACGACTCGATGCCGCCGTCGTCCTTTTAGTGCGTGATATCACCGATGTCCCACACCCACACATGAGAATCGGCGTCAAGTCCGGCGATGTGGTCGGCTGATGCCGTAAAAGAGATTAGATACAGAACATCACCGGGCGAGGCGATGAAACGGAGATCTTTGCCATCGCTAAGACGCCACAAGCGTAGGCCATTGCTCACGGTTCCCGCAAGAAAGCGGCCGTCGGCGGAGAATACGATGCTTGCGTTAGTGTCGGAAGAGTTGGAGAGCGTCTTCACAAAAGTCTCATCCGAAACACGCCACAGGCCGATACTCCCGTCGTTAGTCTTACCGGTAATCAAGGTAAGGTCGGGAGAGAAGGCGCCATAGCCATTGTTCTGAGAGAGAGTCTTCAGAAGAGTACCATCCGATAGGCGCCAAATCCGTGGCGATCCGTCGCCGCTGATGCTTGCCAATGTCGCACCGTCTTCGGAAAAGAAAAACAACCCTGGGTGCGTCATGGTAGGAGCGTGCAGGATGCGTATTTCGACGCCGTCGGAGACGCGCCACAGGCGGATCATGTTGTCGAATCCTCCGCTTGCGAGGAGCGTTCCATCGGGAGAGAACGCGACGCCGATGACCCAGTTGGTGTGATGATCGAGCGTCTTGAGCGTCGCACCGTCAGAAACGCGCCATACCTTGACGAGACGATCGCGGCTGCCGCTCGCGAGGAGCGTTCCGTCAGGGGAAAATGCGAGAGCCTCCACCTGATCGGTGTGGCCAGAAAGGATCAGTATCGCCGACCTCGTAGCAACGGACCATACTTTTATTTCGCCGTCCATCCCGCCGGTCGCGATGAGAAGACCATCGGGAGAAACCGCCATGCCGACGGCACCCTTTGAGTGCCCGGCAAAGCGTTCGATCTCTTTCCCAGAGCCGAGGTCCCAGAGACGCACCGTATTGTCTCGGGCGGCACTGGCGAGAGTCTCATCATCAGGGAAGAAAACGAAGGAGGAGATCTCTCCGGTATGTCCCGACACGAGGACGCCGAGATTGCTTTCTGCGATGTGGTATCGGCGTACCTCGCCGCCGATGCAGTTTTCCGACATGTCGCGTGCCGAACAGCCTGCCCACGCGAGCATCGAACCATCGGGACTGAACGCAAGAGAGGTGATTGAGCCGGTCGTGTCGGTATGGTGTGCCTCTTCCGTGCCGTTGGTGATGTTCCAGAGATACCATTCGCCGCGGGAACAGGCGAGTTCGTTTGTGGCGCATCCGGCGCTGGCGAGCAGAGACCCGTCGGGCGAGAAGGCGACCGATATCACCTCGTTGGCGTGCCCAGTCAAGGTGTGCATAACGGATCCGGTGGCTGTTTCCCATACCTTGACGCTCTTGTCGCGGCTACCGCTCGCGAGAAGTGTTCCATCGGGGGAGAAAGCGATAGAAAGTACCTTGTCGTTATGTCCCGTGAGGACATCGTGGTTCGTTCCGTCGGCGGTGTTGATGAGAGAGATCAAGGAGCCGTTGGCAGCGGCAAGGAGCGTTCCGTCGGGAGAAAAGGCGATCGCCGAGATAGGGCTGATAAAAGAGGAAAGGTCATAGAGTTTGTCCCCATCTGCGATGCGCCATATTTTGATCGTGGCGCCGTTGACGACCGCAAGCGTCTTGTTGTCATGGGCGAAAGCGACTGCCTGAACGCGCCAAGGGTTGTGACCTGAAAAGGTGCGCACGATCTTCCACCGCGCGACATCGAGGACCCGAACGAAAGAATTGTCAACAACCGCGAGCAGAGTGCCGTCGAAACTCACCGCGAGATGGTGAACGAACGGTGAATCAGGTTCCATACCGAGTCCTATCACCGCCAAAGGAAGACATTTTCCGGAACCCAATCCCAAATTCTTTGCGCAGTAGGTCTCGCCGTTGCAGTCCTCGTCGGAGGCGCAGTCCTTGCCGAGACGCCAATCTTGCCCGATACAGGTTCCACCGAAACAGAGATCATCGAAGGTAGTCGGGTCGAGATCGTCGCATGGCAAAAGGTCTTTTTTCCCGGCACATGAGACGGGAAGATCTGCATCGGGGTTACTCTCGTCGAAGTCGGTGATGGTATCCGTATCGCCCGAGGACACCTCGTCGCCATCCTCTCCCATGCCCTCTTCGGAGGAAAGGTCGTCGCCGTCCTGACCGGGCGACAAGGCATCCGTACTGTCGTTATCGCCGGGCAGGATGTCGCTGTTGGCGATCGTATCGCCATCGAGCGAGGCGGCCGTATCCCGGTCGAACGGGGGGTGTACCCTCCCATCCTGACACGAAAGAAACAATGCCGTGGTAAGAAAAGCGGCAAAAAAAAGAAAACTGGCTTGATTTTTCATGAGGTTGCCTCACTTGAATGTGCCTCTGAAAGAGATGGTAATGCGACAGCAATAAAGTGTCAAGAGGAAAAAAATTCGCTACGACTCGATGCCGCCGTCGTCCTTTATGCCGGGGACGATGATGTAAACATCACGCTCATCGAGGAGCGCTCCTTCGCCGAGGACTTGAATGTGCGCCCGGAAAAGGGTGCTCTCGGTGGTCGTCGGCTCGAAGATGTCGTTCTTGAAGGTAACATCGAAGAAGATGTTGACCCCCGGCTTCACCTGATAGAAGGTCGTGTCGTCCTTGCTCTGGTAACTGTTTGCCGGGTCGCTATAGGAGGGAACGATTGAGACGATGAACTGGGTGGTGTCTATGTTGTAGGGGTTGGCGACCGAGGTGCGCGAGGTCGTCACATCCATCGCGATGTTCTGGACGAGGTCCTTGACCGCCTCGACGATCTCGTAGGAAAGCCCGTTGCCCGAGTAGCCGGTCTGGAAGATGAAATACTGGCCGTTCGTCCCCTTCGACTTCGTCCCGTCGGCGATCTCTTTGTACTGCTTCTCGATGTCGAAGAGAAGATCGCCGATCCCCTCTCCGATGACCCCGATAAACTTCGCTTTCTTTGCGTTCATCGCCGCGATGACATCGCTTGCGTAGTGCCCCTTGTCGGGCTTGCCGTCGGCCCACTTGTAGCGCAGTTTGGTAACCCCGGCGTCGCTCACCCAGTCCTTGTTGATGTCGTAAAGCTTCTCGTCGGTGATCATGAGGAATATCGGAAGCGCCGCGGGACGGAAACAGCCGCCGCCGATACTGCCGAGTTGTCCGGCGCAGTCCACCGGTGCGATGAGCACATCGCAGTAGTGTTTGTAGAACGGCTCGACCCACTTGCTCGTATCGAGGGTGAACTCTCTGAGTTCGCCGTTGAATCCGGCACCGGTGGCCAGTTGGTAAAGGTTCTCGTACTGTGGCTCTATCTTACCGCCTCCCTCACCGCCGAGACCGTTCACCGCCGCGATCATCGCGTTCACATCCTTGGTGACCGGCTGGTTCAGGAAGAAAGCGGCATCCTCGATGCCGGCGAACGATGAAAGGCCGAATGCCGGATCGGGCACCGCGCCTGCGACGCCGGGAACGATGGTGGTGTTGATACCGGTCTTGAGGTTGTCGCGGGCATAGGACATCGAGCCGGAGAGGTCGAGGGTGATGACGAGATCAACCTTCTTTATCTGGGTGCTGAACTTCAGAGCGTCATTTTTCTCAGGTTCCTGATAGGGAAGGACCACATAGAACTGTCCTTCGTAAAATTCGGGGTCGGGGATAAGCGGGTTCGACCCCGCCGCGACCTCGGTGTTGTCATCGAAGCCGTCGCCGTCGGTGTCCGCCTCCATATGGTTGGTGCCCAGTTCGTTCTCTTTCGCGTCTGACAGGCCGTCGTTGTCGCTGTCGTGATCAAGATAGTTGTCGTGCCCGTCCTCGTCGCTGTCGAGCGGCGCGCCGCCGAAACAGCCCTCGTTCTCGTCGAGGATACCGTCGCCATCCGAATCGTCGTCGAGGTAGTTCGGCATACCGTCGCCGTCGGGATCCTTGGTCCCTTCGTAGAGATCGTCAATGCAATCTCCGTCACTGTCGGTGTCACGGTAATCCGGAATGCCGTCTCCGTCGGTGTCACGGCAGGGTTGTTCGGGGCACTCGATGCTGTCGGAGATGTTATCGCCGTCGCTGTCGCTGTCACGATAATCGGGCACGCCGTCGCCGTCGGTATCGGTCGTTCCTTCGACACTATCGGGGATCCCGTCGCCGTCGGAGTCGTCATCCTCACAGTCGGGAATGCCGTCCTTGTCGGTGTCCACCTTCACGCCGCCGGGCGCTTCGATGCCGTTCGGGATACCATCGCCGTCGTCGTCCATGTCCTCCCATGCGTCGCTGTCGGCGTCCTTGTCGGGCAGGAAGTCGTCAAAATACTCTGTGTCGGGAACGGTCGGTTGATCCGCGCCAAGATCGGGAAGGACAGCGGTGTCGGAATCGCCGACCATAAAATCACTGTTTGCCCCATCATCGTTGTCGGCCTTCGCAGCATCGCCACAGGAAAGCAGAAAAAACGCCGCTACCGACCATACAAGGGAAAAAAGTCTCATGGCGATATCCCCTCCTTATTGCACCTTACGAAAAAAAGTATAACGGAGGATGACCGAATTGCAACTGGAGGGGTCAAGAAAAGTGGGAAACGGAACAAACATGGTACCCCCCTGAGGAGGATACGGGTGATAGGAGA
>CAYNMQ010000067.1:0-9751 GCA_964398245.1 uncultured Spirochaetales bacterium
GAGTGCAGTTGGGGGCAGTTCCCAGAGGGGTTCCTTTGGTGGAGGTGACCGGTCGCCCCCACGGGGAGACGAAGTCGAAGATCACCATATCACTCAAGTATCCGCCATCGGTTACCGAAACAGCGGCCCCGTTGGCCGAGGCGACGATGGTCCCTGTCCGAAAGTCGAGGCTTGTGTTGCTTAAACCGATCAGACGAATCGCATTCTCGAGCGTGTCGGCGATGTACTCTCCTTTCAACATGGCGGATGTTTTGAGGGTGTTGTTCGCCTCATACCGCGCAGTGTGACTGAAGAAGCGGAGATAGGTCCCAACGACGAAAAGGGTAAGGCCGATGGCTATCATCAACTCCAGCAGGGTGAACCCATCGGTGCTTCGCCGGCGTTCCATCGTCCGCTCCCGTTAATAGTAGTAGATCGCTTTTATCGCCCGCGTCACGACATGGTGACATCCGGTGTCATCGGGTCCGCCGTTGCACTGTCCCGCCGTGTTGGCGCGGTTCGGCCAGCGGACCCACACCTCGACCACCCGGAGCGCCCCGTGCGGGTCGAGGTCGGAGTAATTGCCACCCGTCAGCGCGTTGAACGAGGTGACACGGACCTGCCGTTCGAAGTAGCCGTTCGCGGAAGGATTCCCGAAGGTGTCGAACAGCGGCCCAGCGCGGAACTGGAGAAGGGGGGAGAGCGCCTTGAAGTCGCTGTCGGGCATCCATGCGGTGGGAAGGGCGCCGGCCGCCTCGACGATGGTGCGGAATTCGTCTTCGGTGAGGCTGTTCACCTCTTCCGGTATCTCGACCGCGAGCCGCGCCGCGATATCGGCCGACTCGGCTTCGAAGAGCATAGCCGAAGCCTTCGCCTGATAGTTGAAATAGGCGAGCATGCCGATAGAGAAAACAAGTAAAGAAAAGAGCACCTCGAGAAAGGTGAAACCCGCGCCGTTGGTATGCGTTCTTCTCATAGGCTCGTGACCTCCACATCGCCGGTTTCGGTGAAGGTGTTGTTCCCGAGACTCATGCACACCCGGTATTCACCGAGCGTGTTGACCTCGATGCGATAGAAAAGGGGCTGAGAAAAGTAAAGATCGGCGCGAAGAACCACTTGGGCGTGGTAGAGTTTGTTCGAGGCCTGGCTTCCACAGTTCTCTTGAAAAGGAGTGATGGGGGTACCAACGACATTGCGTACCTGCCCGGAGGGGGTGAACTGAAGAACAGCCGTGCCCGAGTTGACAAGATTGACATCGTAGATCTGCAATCTTCCCGACAAGTTAACCTCTTTTAGAACATGGTCGGTAGTGGGGCTCCAGTTAACCGGCATCGAGCCAGCATCAACACGGGTGAGCAGGTAGTAGCGTCGCGGGTTGTTGAAATTTACATAGATGGCGGCACGAGTTATGACGGCGCCAATCGAGAACTCCCCGGTCACATTCTGATTGACCCGGGAAATGGAGACCGCTTTCGAGAAGTCGCTGATGAACTGGGAGATGAACTGGCGCGCCTGCTGGCGGGCTATCCATTCCTCGACCCGAGGGATCGAGAGGTAAGAGACCAGCCCGATGAGAGCGAGCACCACCATCAGCTCGAGGATCGTGAATCCGTGTCGCGTCGTCACCGAAACCTCCTTCGTCACAATTCCCATTGAGCATTATATCCTACAGAATGTCGTGCCGCCCTATAAACTAAAACCACATAAAAGGGCGGCGGATGTCCGAAGTTATCTTTTGGGACTCGCAACTTATTGATCAGTCTTGCATTTCTCCGTGGTCGGTCACCTCGCCGCCGTCGAGGCTCTTTCGATACTCCGACGGGGTTTTTCCGGTGCATTTCTTGAAGAATGCGTTGAAGGTGCTCTTCGAGCGGAAGCCGGCGTCGTAGGCGATGGCGAGTAATTTGTCGCGGTTATCGGGGTTCTCGAGCATCCGGCAGACCTCGGCGACGCGGTATTCGTTGATGAAGGTGTTGAAATTCTTGCCTAAACGGTCGTTGATGAGCTGGGAGAGGAGATGGTGGGAAAGCTCGACCTTCTCGGCCAGACCGGGGAGCGTGATGTCGGGGTCTTTGTACAATTTCTCCCTTTCCATCTTTTCGAGGAGGAGCGCAAGAAGGCTGTTCGCGGTGTCGTCGTCGAGGCGGCTCTTCTCGTAGCGTGGCTTCTCCGGGGTGGGTGCGGGGGCCGGCGGGGTGTCGGGAAGGGAGGGTGGCTCGGATGCCGGCGGCGGCGGTGCGGACGGCGCGATGCGCCGGCGGCGCGTCCGTCCGAGAAGGAAGAGGGAAGAGGAAAGCAGAAGAATGAAAGCACCGGCGGCCAGCGCCCAGTAAAGGGGACGCCGGTCGGCGCCGATGATCACCGTCATCTCGTCGGCGGCGCCGTAGTTCCGGCGGTCGAAGCTCGTCTGCACGATGAAATGGTAGGTCCCCGGGGGGACATCGTCGTAGCGAACGCGCAACTCTTCGGTCTCGCGCCACTGCGCGTCCTTTCCGTCGAGGCGGTAGCGGAACAGCGGCTTTCTGCGCCGCTCGAAGCCGATGGTGCCGAACTCGAAGGCGAGCGATCGCTTCTCGGCGGGGAGCCGCACCTCGCGGGAAGGAAGACGCGGGGCGTCGCCGTCGTCGAAACGGGCGATGTAGGCCAGCGGGAGGCTGGGGCGATCGCCGACGGCGGCGGGGTCGACGACGACGAGTCCGCCGAGCGTCGAGAAATAGAGCCTGCCGTCGTTCCCCATGAGGACGGTCGGGTGAACGCCGCCGCTGCATTCGGTCGCCGCGGCCCCGTCGGCAGGGCCGAGGAAGGAGACGACGGGCGCCGGCTTATCCTTTTCCAGATGCTCGAGGAGCGCCGTGCGGGAGAGGTGGAGGATGCCGTTGTCGGTCGCGAGCCAGACGCGGTCGCGCTCGTCGTCGAAGAGGATGCCGAACACATCGGAGGCGGGAAGGCCGCGTCGCGGAGAGAAGAGGAGGATGCGGTCGTCGCGGATGAGCGCGAGGCCACTGTGATACACGCCTGCCCAGATGTTGAGGTCGCGATCCTCGGCGACGGTGAGGATGACCGGGGTGGGCAGTCCTTCGTCGGTGCCCCGGAATTTCACATATCCCTGATTGAAGAGGGCGAGCCCGAACTGGCCGGCGACCCAGAGGCGCCCGGAACGGTCCTCGAAGATCTGGTGGATCTGCCGGTTGTTGGTTATCCGATCGAGCATGAAGACGCGGAACGGCCGGCGCCCGGCGTGCGGCGTGAAAAGATGCATGTCGCCGGCGATGGTGCCGACCCAGAGGTTGCGGTGCCGGTCGCGGAGAACGGCGCCGACCACCGGATGGGAGAGTCCGTCGCGGTCGGTGTAGGTCGTTATCGCGCCGGAGGGGCGCAGGAACGCGAGTCCGCCACTCGTGCCGACCCAGAGGGAGCCGTCGTCGTCGAGGAAGAGTCCGCCGATGAAATCGCTCGGCAGGCCGTTCTTGGAGGTGTAGACGGTCACCTGTCCGTTCCGTATCCGGTTGAGCCCGCCGCCGCGGGTGCCGACCCAGAGCGTTCCGTCGGGCGCTTGGGCGAGGCCGTACACGAGGTTGCTCGAAAGGCCGTCCTGCGTGGTGACGGTTATCGCCGGGCCGTCCGCGAACCGCTGGAGCCCCGCCTCTGCGGCGACCCAGAGCGATCTTCCGTCGCACAGGAGCGCCCGGACGCTCGATCCGGCAAGGCCCTCTTTCTCGCCGAACGAGAAGATCTTGCCGTCGCCCGCGATGCGGATGAGCCCTTTCCCGCGGGTGCCGACCCACATCGTCTCTCCGTCGGCGGCGAACGCGGTGACGGCGGCGCCGTCCGGCGCGCGCAGGGTGATCCCCGAGGGATCGGCAAGATGCTCGAAGCGGACGACCTCTCCCTGCTCGGTGCCTATCCAGAGGCGGCCCCCGCCGTCGAAGGCCGCCGCGGTCGTCACGCGGCCGACGAGCCGCGAAAGGGTGACGCGTTCGGTGCGCTGACCGTCGAGGATGGTGAGATCGGGGCCCGAGAGGGCGATCACGATGTCCTTGTCCGGCAGAACGGCGAGGAGCGGCGCGGCGCCCTCGTGGATCTTTATCATCTCCCGTTTCTTGGCGGTCAGACGGATGATCCCGCCGGTCGTCGCCGCATAGAGGGAATCCTTGACGGCGGCGAGAGAGGCGACGGGCGCGGCGGGAAGATCGCTGTTGCGGAAGCGGTTGAGGAGGGAGACGCCGTCGTCGCGGTGATAGCGGATGAGGTCACCTCCTTCGGTGCCTGCCCAGAGCGCGCCGTCGGGAGCGACCGCGAGCGCGGTGACGCGGGTGTCGGAAAGTCCGGGGATCTGCGAGTCACCGACGGTGAAGAAGAGGCCGCCGTCGAAACGGACGAGCCCGTTCGGCGTCGCGAGCCACACGAGATCGTCGGGGGTCCGGGCTATCGCGGCTATCGAGAGGTGCGGCAGTCCTTCGGCGGCGCTCCAGCGCTGGGCGACGAGGTGTCGGAGCGGCTTGTCGGGCGGAAGCGCCGCAAGCGGCGTGGAGAGCAGAAGCAGCGCAAGGGCGGTCAGGCTTGTTGCCCCGGCTTTTCTCAGAGAGTTGGTTCGCCGCCTGATCGCCCAGAGCGCTGCGAGGACGAGAAGCGATACCCATTGACTTGTCGAAAGCCAAAGGAAGCTGCCCCGCAGATCGGCGCGGAGAAATTCAAGCAGGAAGCGGGCGACGGCGTACCAGAGAAGGAGCGTGGTCATAAAGAAACCGGGCGCTCGCTCAGGGATGCGGCGTACATTGGCTGCAAGGTAAAAGAAGATGGCGAACGCTATGACCGACTCGATGAGTTGGATCGGCACGAGCGGCGGGGTCGCTTCCAGATAGGAGTCCGTGATGCCTTGAAGATAGAGTTCGTTCGCGGCAGGGGAAAAAGGAGGAAAAGATACGCCCCCGAAGGGCGTCGGTCTGCCGAAACAGCACCCCGCGAGGAAACAACCGATCCGCGCGAGGGCCAATCCAAGGGCGACAGGGAACGCCGCGACATCGGCATAGCGCCCCGTCGGCTCCTTCCAGAGGTGCCGTACGACGAGATACGATGCGCCGTAAGCCGCGGCGAGTCCGCCATAGAAGACATGGCCGGCGCTCACCGGATTGAATGCGGCGGCGAGGAAGGCGACGAGCCCTTGTTCGTGAAATATCGCGACATACCGATTCCCCTGTTCGTCGAAGAAAAGGTGGAAGAGTTTCGAGCCGAAGAGACTTGCGGCGATGGCCACCGCGGTAAGGATGAGGAGGCGTGAGCTCTTGAGGGAAAAGCGCGGCGCAAGAAGCGCGGTGAGCGGGAAGGCGATGACGAAACAGAAGACGAGTATGGTGAAATAGGGACCGACATAGGGGAGCCCGACGGTCTCGAAGAACGGCTTGAAGATGTTGATATTCATCGGGAAACGGCCATCGTAACCCCGTCCTCTACGGTTGCGTCATAGTAGCGTGCCGCGGTGATGAAGTCAATTTATTGGATGAAAGAAAATCTTGCTTTTCACTCGTTTCGTGGTAAGAAAGCGCTCGAATGAACGGTTCTTTGCGCCTGATCCTCGGTATAGAGCGAGCGGGATGACGATCCCGCCGTTTTTTTTATGAGGGAGATCGTCATGTGGGGAGCGCGTGAACGGGCGCTCGTCGAGAAACTCGAGCCGGTCGCCGCGGCGAAAGGGCTCACGATCATCGAGATGGAGCTGCCGCACCGCGCCGGCGACATCTTGCGCATCTATGTGGACCGTCGTGACGGGACGGCGGTTACGGTGGACGATTGCGCCGCCTTCTCGCCGATCGTCTCGGCGTTTCTCGATACGCAGGAGGGCTTCGATTTCCGGTATCACCTCGAGGTGAGCTCGCCGGGGCTCGACCGTCCCGTCCGTCGCTGGGAGGAACTGCCGCGATTCGTCGGCAAGCGGATACAGGTGGTCTTCTCCGAGAAGATCGCCGGACGCCGGAAGGCGACAGGGACGCTCGAGTCGGTGGACGAGGCGAACGGATCGTTCACGATGCATGCCGACGAAGGCGGGCCGGATGCGCCGGATGAAAGGACGGTGACGGTGCGGCGCGGCCAAGTGAAGCGTATCAACCTGATTTGGGAAGGAGAGCGGTGATGGATTTCAATCTGAAGGAACTCATTGACCAACTCGTGAAGATGAAGGGCATCGACCGGGCGGTCATGATCGACATCGTCAAGGACGCCTTCTACAAGGCGGTGCAGAAGAAACTGGGCGCCGACGCCGACATAGACATCATCTACGACGATGCGACGGGCGAGCTGCAGGCCTTCTACTTCCGGGAGGTTGTCGAGACGGTGCGCGACGAGGAGTTCGAGATATCGCTTGAGGCGGCGCGCGAACTCAACCCCGAGGCTCAGCCGGGCGACACGCTCGGCATCAAGATGGAGCCTTCGGAACTCGGCCGCATCGCGGCGCAGGTCGCCAAGCAGGTGCTCGTCCAGAAGATAAAAACGGTCGAGGGCGACATCATCTTCGACGAGTTCAAGGACCGCAAGAGCGAGATAGTGACCGGCACGGTGCGCCGCTACGAGCGGGGCGGGCTGGTGGTGGACATCGGCAAGGCCGAGGCGTTCCTGCCGTTCAATCAGCAGATACCGACCGACAAGTTCAAGGTCAACGAGCGCATCAAGGCGCTCATCCACGATGTCGTGAAGACGACGCAGGGATGCAACATCATACTCAGCCGCGTCAATACACTCTTCCTTGTGAAACTGTTCGAGATAGAGGTGCCCGAGATCGCCGAGGGCGTCGTCAAGATAGAGGGCGTCGCGCGCGATCCGGGACACCGCTCGAAGATAGCGGTCCGCTCGATAGACCACGATGTGGACCCGGTCGGCGCCTGCGTCGGCCTCAAGGGTTCGCGCATCCAGAACATCGTGCACGAACTCTCGGGCGAGAAGATAGACATCGTGCCGTGGGACCCCGACCCGGTGCGCTACATCTGCAACACGCTGAGCCCCGTCGAGGTGAGCCAGATCATCATAGATGAGGATGACCACTCGATGGATGTCATCGTCTCCGACGACCAGCTCTCGATAGCCATCGGGCGCGGCGGCGAGAATGTACGGCTCGCGAGCCAGCTCACCGGCTGGAGCATAGATGTCCAGAGCGAGAGCCAGATGCAGATGATGCTCGAGGAGGCGCGTCGGCGGCTCCTGTTCATCGAGGGGGTCGACGAATCGATGGCCGACTCGTTCATCAAACTCGGCTACACGACGCTCGAGGACATCGTGCACGCCGATCCGGCGGCGCTTGCCGAGATACCGAATGTCACCGCCGACCGGGCGCGGAGCATCATCGCTCAGGCGACGGAGATGCTCGATAAGGGACGGGGCACCATCGAGATAGGGAAGGAGCTCGAGGAGAAGCTCAATGTCCCGGTCACCACGATCAAAGGGGTCAACGAGGAGATGGCGTCGTACCTCGCCGAGCGCGGCTACCACACGCTCGCCGACATCCAGAGCGAGGCGGATACCGAGTCGTTCGCGAAGAACGCCGAGCTCAGCCTGCGCCGGGCGCGGCAGATACGCTACGGTCTCCAGATGTACATAGACGAACTGAACGGCAAGACGATCGCGCGCCGCACCGGCGTGCCCGACGCCGACAGCCTGTTCGACTTCAGCAAGATAGAGGCGCCGAGCGATGGCGAGGACGGCGGAGAAGAGAAATAGCGTCCGCAGCTGCCTCGTCTGCGGGGCGGAACGGCGCAAGGAGGACCTTGTGCGGTTCGTCGTCGCGGCCGGCCGCATCACGCCCGACTGGCGCGGCGTCCTGCCGGGGCGGGCGGTCTACGCCTGTCCCACACCGGCGTGTCTCGACCGTTTCTGGCGGCTCAAGCGGTTCCCGGACCGCTTTCTCAAGGGGGCTCCCGTGTTCGCCGTGCCGCGGGAGGATATGATGACATGGGTGCGGGAGCGCGCCGAAGAGTCGCTTCTCCACTTCCTGTGCCTTGCCCGCAAGAGCGGAACCCTGACGCCGGGACAGGACGCCGCGCGCGCCGTCGCGTCGCCTGCGGCGCTCCTCATCAGTGAAGACGCGGCGGAACGGACGGTCTGCGCCGTGACGCGCGACCTGCCCGACGGCGCCGTGGTCATCCGCTGGGGGACCAAGGAGCGCCTCGGCGCCGCGCTCGGTCTGCGTCCGCTGGGAGTGGCGGCGCTCGCCGCCTCGCCGCTGACCGAACGGATAGTTCATTATGCGTCGATAGCCAACCTTTTTGGTCAGGAGTCCTGAATGGGTAGCAGCAAGAAGACCGGTGACGGGACCGCGGCGAAGGCGGCGGTCAAGAAGGAACCCGCGGGAAAGGCGAAAAAAGAGCCCGCGAAGCCGGTGAAGGAGGGCAAGAAGCCCCCGAAGGCGAAGTCCGCGAAACCGGAAAAAGAGACCAAGAAACCCCCGAAGGCGAAGCCCGCGAAACCGGAGAAAGAGGCCAAGAAACCCGCGGAGACGAAGCCTCTCCGGGAGGCGGAGAAGCCCGCCGAGACGCCGCAGGCGAGATCGCCGAAGCCGGTCCCGGAACCGAAGCCGCATACGCCTTCGCGCAAGAAGGAGGCGCCGCCCGAACCTGAACCCGAGGTCAAGAGACCGGTCACCGTCCTGCGCCGCCGCGACGACCGCTCCTACCTTTCGGAGGAGAAGCGCGCGGAGCGGGCGACGCAGGCGGAACAGCAGCCGCCGGCGCCGGCGCCGGAACCGGTCGAGCCTGCTCCGGTTGAGCCGTCGCCATCCCCTGCCCCGGTGACCGACGAGAAACCGGCGCCTGAGGAGAAACCGGCGGAGCCGGAGATCTCACCGATGGACGAGATGCTCCTCAAGCCCTCGTTCCGCATAGAGCCGGCCCCCGATGACCGTCCGGTGACGCTGGCGCCTCCGGCGCCTCCGGTGCACGATCGGCAACGACCCGAAGAGGATGTAGAGGGACACCGCTACAAGAAACGGAAGGTGGTCATCCCCGAGACCGACGAGGAGCGTCCGGGCGGACCGAAGCGCTTTCCCGCCGCTCGCACCAGCGACCGTCGCGCCAAAGTCCGCGGCGTGGAACAGCGGCACGGGAAGGTGAAGATACGGGGCGTTGATGTCACCGTTCTCAAGAGCGAGGAGGAGGAAGAGGCGGCTCGTCCGGCCGCGGCGCGCAAGAAGGTCGTCCGGTCCGCCGTCCCGACGCCGCGTCCGGCGCCCAATCCGACCAAGGCGATAAAGAAGATAATCCGCATAGAGAACACGGTGGTGATCGCCGAACTCGCCCGTCGCATGGGTATCAAGGCGGCGGATGTCATCAAGAAGCTCCTGCAGTTCGGCGAGACGGCGGGGATCAACGACCGGATCAACCTCGATACGGCGGTGGTGCTTGCGGGAGAGTTCGGGTTCCAGGTCGAGAATGTGGCGCTGTCGGAAGAGGACTTCCTTGAGCGCCATGAAGATACGCCCGAACAACTGGTGGCGCGGCCGCCGGTCGTCACGGTGATGGGGCATGTCGACCACGGCAAGACGAAACTGCTTGACGCGATACGCAACACCAACATCGTCGATCGCGAGGCGGGAGGCATCACCCAGCACATCGGCGCCTACACCGTCGAATTCGAGAAGGGGAAGATAACCTTCCTCGACACGCCGGGACACGAGGCTTTCACGGCGATGCGCTCGCGCGGCGCGCAGGCGACCGATGTCGTCATCCTCATCGTGGCGGCCGACGACGGCGTCATGCCGCAGACGATCGAGGCGATAAACCACGCGAAGGCG
>CAYNMQ010000068.1:0-1830 GCA_964398245.1 uncultured Spirochaetales bacterium
ATGACATCCTGAACGATGACGGCACCATTGATGTTACGCGTGGACTGGAAGGTTCGTTCGACCCGAGCGGATTACGGATGATGCTTGGCCCTGACGGGGTACCTATCTTCGAACCCTATCTCGGGCAGGGACTCAATGACCACTGGGTTTCGATGAATAACGATACCTCCGGCACTTTCACCGTCTATGCGGTGGCCGTTTCCGGCGGCAATGTCTATGTCGGCGGCGATTTCACCTCCATAAACGGCGTTTCCGCCAATCGGATCGCGATGTGGAATGGCGCCTCGTGGAGCGCGTTGGGAACTGGCATGAACAACATCGTCTACGCCCTTGCGGTCAATGGCTCGACGCTTTATGCCGGAGGCTCCTTCACCACGGCGGGAGGCGTCACGGTCAATCGCATCGCGCAGTGGAACGGTTCCAGTTGGGCCCGGATGGGTGGCACCACCACAGCCACCGGTTTCGGCAACACGGTGAACGCGCTTGTCTTCAACGGAACCATATTGTATGCTGGCGGCGCTTTCACCACGGTGCGCAACAACAGCGGCACCAACATCACAGTAAATCGCATAGCCCAGTGGGACGGTACGACTTGGGCACGCGTCGGTGGCACCGCGGCGAACACCGGGTTCAACGGGACGGTCAATGCCCTTGCCGTGTCGGGCGCCAATCTGTACGCGGGCGGCGCTTTCACCACGGTGAACGACAACAGCGGCACCGCCATCACGGCTAGCCGCATCGCATGGTGGAACGGGACCGTGTGGGCCCGGATGGGCGGCACTGCGGCCAATAATGGGTTTGACAATACGGTGTTCGCGCTTGCTGTTTCGGGGACCGATCTGTACGCCGGCGGACAGTTCACGCAGGTGCGCGACAATGCGGGCACCTATATCGCGGCCAGTCGCGTCGCCCGGTGGAATGGCACCGTATGGGGCGCGGTCGGCACCGGGACCAACGGCATCGTCTATGCGCTCGCCGCGTCCGGCGGTACCCTTTACGCGAACGGCGCCTTCACCACGGCGGGCGGTTCGGTGGCGAATTATGTCGCCCGTTGGACCGGTTCGGCATGGGGCGCATTGGGGAGTGGTCTTGATAACAACGGCCGGGCTTTCGCGCTAGACGGAAGCGGCAACCTGTACGCCGGCGGCGCGTTCACTACCGCTGGGACCAAGGCCAGTCGCTACATTGCCCGCTACATCACCGGCCCGGTGTGCGGAGACGGCATTCTTGAAACCGGCGAACAATGTGAATATAGCGGCGGTGCGTGGGATAGTTGCTGTGATCCCGCCACCTGTCAATTCAGACCCTCTACTTACGAATGTCGTGCTACCGCAGGCACCTGTGACATAGCCGAATACTGCACCGGCAATTCGGCCACCTGCCCGAGCGATATCTTTTTACCCGACACGACGGTGTGCCGTCCCTCGACCGGCGCGTGCGACATCGAGGAGAAATGCACCGGCTTCGCGGCATTCTGTCCTCCCGATACGAACTACGCTCCGGCGAGCACGGTGTGTCGTCCTGCGGTTCCGGGCGGGTGCGACATTGCGGAGAATTGCACCGGATCGAGCAATGTCTGTCCTGCCGATGTGGTGCAATCGGCTGGCACGGAATGCCGCGCCGTTTCCGGTCCCTGCGACATTGCCGAATCGTGTGACGGCGTGAGCAATGCCTGTCCTGCCGACGCGGTGCGTCCGAACACCTACGAATGTCGTGCTTCGGCAGGCATCTGCGATGTGGCCGAGAACTGTGACGGGACGAACAAGACCTGTCCGACCGACGCGTTCCTCCCGAACACGACGGTGTGCCGCTCGGCGGCCGGTGCCTGCG
>CAYNMQ010000068.1:1930-2312 GCA_964398245.1 uncultured Spirochaetales bacterium
ATGCGGCTGAGTACTGCACCGGCTCTGCGGCGACCTGCCCCGCCGACCTGAAACTGACGAGCGAGTGCCGCCCGACGAGCGGCGACTGTGATGTCGCTGAGGTCTGCGACGGGGTGAACGACGGTTGTCCGTCCGACGCAGTGAGACCTAATACCTACACCTGCCGTGCTTCGGCAGGCATCTGCGATGTCGCCGAGAACTGCGACGGGTCGAATAAGACCTGCCCATCTGACGCGTTCCTCCCGAACACGACGGTGTGCCGCTCGGCGGCCGGTGCCTGCGATGCGGCTGAGTACTGCACCGGCTCTGCGGCGACCTGCCCCGCCGACCTGAAACTTACGAGCGAGTGCCGCCCAGCGAGCGGCATCTGCGATGTCGCTGA
>CAYNMQ010000068.1:2412-9638 GCA_964398245.1 uncultured Spirochaetales bacterium
ACCTGAAACTTACGAGCGAGTGCCGCCCAGCGAGCGGCATCTGCGATGTCGCTGAGGTCTGCGACGGGGTAAGCGACACCTGCCCAAGCGACATTTTCTTACCCGACACGACGGTGTGTCGTCCCTCGACCGGCGCGTGCGACATCGAGGAGAAATGCACCGGCTTCGCAGCATTCTGTCCTCCCGATACGAACTACGCTCCGGCGAGCACGGTGTGTCGTCCTGCGGTTCCGGGCGGGTGCGACATTGCGGAGAATTGCACCGGATCGAGCAATGTCTGTCCTGCCGATGTGGTGCAATCGGCTGGCACGGAATGCCGCGCCGTTTCCGGTCCCTGCGACATTGCCGAATCGTGTGACGGCGTGAGCAATGCCTGTCCTGCCGACGCGGTGCGTCCGAACACCTACCAGTGCCGCGCTTCTGCCGGCGAATGCGACGCCGTTGACTACTGCGACGGCACCCACAAGACCTGCACCGACGCGAAACTCACGAGTCTCTGCCGTGACACCGCCGGTCCGTGTGATGTGGCCGAGCACTGCGACGGAGCGAACAACCACTGTCCCGCCGATCAATTTAAGCCGGTCACGGAAGTCTGCCGGTCCGCGGCAGGCGAATGCGATGCGGTCGAACACTGCACCGGCAGCTCTGCCGCTTGCCCGGCCGACCTCAAACTCTCGAGCGAGTGTCGACCGGCGGCAGGACCTTGTGACATAGCCGAACACTGTGACGGCATCGCTGATCATTGTCCCGGAGACACGGTGGCCGAGAGCGGCACCCTGTGTACCATGGGCGTTGGAGACTGCGAAGGGAACGCAACCTGTGACGGCATCTCGGTCAACTGCCCGACGACTCCATACCTGCCATCCACGACGCTCTGTCGGGAAGCGACCGAACTCTGCGAGAACGATGCCTACTGCACCGGTGATTCATACGATTGTCCCGAAACGACCCCGAAAGACCCGGGGACCTTCTGCCGCTCCGCCGATGGCGACTGTGACGACACCGACTACTGCGACGGCACGCACAAGACCTGCGCCGACACGAAACTGACGACTCTCTGCCGTGACACCGCCGGTCCGTGTGATGTGGCCGAGCACTGCGACGGAGCGAACAACCACTGTCCCGCCGATCAATTTAAGCCGGTCACGGAAGTCTGCCGGTCCGCGGCAGGCGAATGCGATGCGGTCGAACACTGCACCGGCAGCTCTGCCGCTTGCCCGGCCGACCTCAAACTCTCGAGCGAGTGTCGACCGGCGGCAGGACCTTGTGACATAGCCGAACACTGTGACGGCATCGCTGATCATTGTCCCGGAGACACGGTGGCCGAGAGCGGCACCCTGTGTACCATGGGCGTTGGAGACTGCGAAGGGAACGCAACCTGTGACGGCATCTCGGTCAACTGCCCGACGACTCCATACCTGCCATCCACGACGCTCTGTCGGGAAGCGACCGAACTCTGCGAGAATGACGCTTACTGTACCGGCGATTCCTACATCTGTCCCGATACGACGCCGAAAGCCCCGGGCACCTTCTGCCGCTCCGCCGATGGCGACTGTGACGACGCCGACTACTGCGACGGCACAAACAAGACCTGTGCCGACAAGAAACTGACGAGCCTTTGCCGAGATGCGACGGGGCCGTGCGATGTTGCAGAATACTGCGATGGGACGAACAACGATTGTCCAGAGGATGGCTTCGTTCTTGCGGGAACCGAATGCCGCGAGAAAGACGGCGTCTGCGATGTCGCCGACACCTGTAGCGGCTTCTCGGCTGATTGTACCGATCTCGTGGCCACACCGACGGTCGAGTGCCGCGAGAAGACTGGCCTCTGCGATGTGGTGGAGACCTGCGACGGCTTTGCGAAGGTGTGTCCCGCTGACAAGTTTGTCGCGGAAGGCGTTGTCTGCCGCGCGAAAGATGGTGCTTGCGATGTAGCCGAGGAATGCTCCGGCAACGGTCCCGACTGTCCCGCCGACGCGGTCGCCGATGCAACGGTCGAATGCCGTGAAGCGGCCGGCCCGTGCGATGTGGCCGAATACTGCGACGCAGTCAACAAGACCTGTCCCGCCGACCTCGTGGCCGATGCGAGCGTGCTCTGCCGCGGCTCGGTGGGTATCTGCGATGCCGATGAGTACTGCGACGGACAGAATGTCACCTGCCCGGCGGAAGACTACTCGAGCGTGAACGGCCTCGCGTGCGACGACAGCAGTGCCTTCACCGAGAACGACACCTGCTGGAACGGCGCCTGCGAAGGGACGCTCCTTACGGGCCTCTGCGGCACCGAGTTCGTGATAGATGCGCTTCCCTACGACACGATCGGCGACCTCACCGGCAGGCCGAGCGCGCTTACGACCTACGGCGCCGCCTGCGCTGCCGACAGTCAGCCGACCGGCGACCATGTCTACCGGATGACGATGGAAGAGGGCATCGAGTACCAGATACTTGCCGAGTCGCTCGACGAGAACCCGGTCGCCGTCAACCTACTCACCGCCTGCGGCGAGAGCGAGACCTGCCTTGCGGCGGGGAGCGGCACGCTCACGGTGACGGGTGTTGACAGCACGATCTACCTCGTCGTCGAAGGAACGGGTGCCTATGAACTCCATGTAGCGGTCGTCGAGCAACCTGACGACATCGTGCCTGACGAAGACACGGTCGGACCGACCGACGACGGCGCAGCGACCGACGAAGCGACGACCCCTGACGAGGACACCGTCACCGAGCCGGACAATGTCACTGAACCGGACGAGGACTCCGTCGAACCGGCGGACGACACGACCGTCGAACCGGATGCCGATGTGGTCGAACCGAGCGACACCACCGAGACAGAGCCAGTTGAAGAAGACATCGTCACCGAACCGGACGACGCGCCTATCGTCACTGATGATGCTCCTGTTATCAGCGATGACGCGCCGGTCGTCACCGACGATGCCCTTCCGACCGACACCGACACCACGAAACCCGATACCGACACGCCCAAACCCGACACCATCGCCGACGCCGACACCGAACAGCCCGACGAAGAAACCGACGAAACGGTGACCGATGAGACCGGCGATGGCTTGCTCACCGACGAGGACGCGATAGCCGTTCCCGACGAGGAGAAAAAGTCCAAGGACAGCGGCTGCGGCTGTTCGGTGGTGTTCTAGCCGCTGCTTTCACCCCTTCCTTGACATTTCTCCTCACCAATCGCTATGATGAAGCGGAACTTTTCATGGAGATACCCTCATGCCTGTCTTGAAGACGCCTCCCAAGATGATGATCCCCAACTTCTTTACCAGCATCAATCTGCTCATCCGCTTTGTGGTGGTATGGCTCGCCATCGGCGGTCAGTACGATCGCGCGGCATGGTACATCCTCCTCTGCGTGATACTCGACAAGATGGACGGCACCGCGGCGCGCGCGTTCGATGCCTGCAGCGAGTTCGGCATCGAGTTCGACTCGTTCAGCGACTTCTTCTCGTTCGGCGTCGCCCCGGCGATCCTCATCCTCTCGTTCTTCAACGGCATCTCCAAGGGGAACATGGAGGCGGTCCCGCTCTCCATCAAGGGAGCCTGCGCCGTCTATATCCTCCTTGCCGCGATACGGCTCGCCAAGTTCAACTGCGCCGACAAGGACGACAAGGAGTTCTTCTACGGCCTCACCTCGACGCAGGCGGGCGCGACGGTCGCGGCGCTCTTCCTTACCGCCCGCAAATACAACGCGTCGTTCCTCAGCGACGAAACGATCATGAGCGGCGTGCTGGTCATTCTCGGGATACTCATGGTCTCCTCGTTCCGCTACCGCAAATTCAAACTGCGGCGAAACCGCCTGATATACATCGTTCAGACGATAGCCGTTTTCGGCCTTCTTGCCTGCATCGTGTTCCATGTGCTTCCTGAACTGCTTCTTATCATCCCGCTTCTCTATTTCGTCGTCGGGGTGCTCGTCACCCACTTCGAGACGCGGCATGAACCGCCGGCCTCCGAGGAGAGCGGCGAGTGACCCGCACGGCGCTCCGACAGGGCATAGACCGTTTTGACCGCGCCCTTGTCGGGAAAGAGCGTGTCGCGCTCATTGCCAACCACACCGCGCTCGATCGAACCGGCAAACCAACTCCGCTTGCGCTCCGCGATGCGGGCATCCGTCTCTCTTGCGTCTTTTCGCGCGACCACGGCTACTTTCCGGTGGCGCAGGACATGGCGGCGGTCGGCAAGGAACAGCGACGTTTCGGTGTGCCGGTCATCTCGCTCTATGGTGACTCGCCGGCCTCCCTTGCTCCGGCGACGACGCATCTTGATCGCTTCGACACCGTCATTTACGATGTGCAGGACATCGGAAGCCGCTACTATACCTATCTCCAGAGCCTCACCCTCTTCATGGACACCCTTGCGGCAGAACCGCGCCGTCTCATCGTGCTCGACCGCATCAACCCGATAGACGGCGTTACGGTGGAGGGGTCTCCACTCGATGGTCGCTACGCGAGTTTCGTCGGTCGTTTTCCCATCCCCCACCGCCATGGGCTCACGACCGGAGAAGCGGCGCGCCTTTACTACCGCTGGAAAGGATACTCGTTTCCCTTCGAGGTGGTGACCATCGAGGGATGGCAACGCGACTCATTCGCCGATGCTTACGATATCCCGTGGATGCCGACCTCCCCCAACATGCCGACGCTCGATACCGCCATTCTCTACCCCGGCGGGTGTCTCGTCGAGGGAACGAACCTCTCCGAAGGACGCGGCACCACCTTCCCCTTCCATGTCATCGGCGCACCGGGGATAGACCCCTTCACGCTTGCCGAACAGGTCGCCCGCCTGTCGCTCCCGGGGATCTCGGCCATGCCGCTCGAGTTCCGTCCGATGTTCCAGAAGCACGCCGGCAAACGGTGCGGCGGCATTTATCTGTCGGTCACCGATCGGGCAAAGGTGCGGCCGCTCCGCGCCTATCTTGCCATCCTGCAGGTCTTTCGCGGCATCCTCGGCGACGAGGGGTTCTTCCGCGCCAAACCATACGAGTTCGTGAGCGACATACCGGCAATCGAACTGCTTCTCGGCGACAGGCGGCTCATCGAATTGTTCTACGACAAGGCCCCTGCCAAGGAACTGGACATCTATCTCTCTACGGCGGAGGAGCGGTGGCGCATCGAACGACAGGGATACCTGCTCTACCCATGAGAAACGAGGAGATCACCGTAGCCGTCGGCATGAGCGGCGGCGTCGATTCGTCGGTCGCTGCAGCGCTGCTACGCGATCAGGGCTTCCGCGTCGTCGGCCTCACGATGGCGATCTGGGACGAATCGGTCTCGCTCCCCGAAGAAGTCTCCCGCCATGCCTGCTGGGGCCCCGGCGAAGCAGAAGAGATAGAAACGGCGCGCCGCGTCGCCGCGCAGATCGGCATCCCTTTTGAGGTGATGGATCTCCGCGCGGCATACCGTGCCGAGGTCATCGAGCATGTCCGTCGCGAGTATCTCGCCGGCAGGACCCCCAATCCATGCGTTCGGTGCAACCAGCGGCTCAAGTTCGGTTTTCTTCTCGAACAGGCGCGCCGGAGCGGCATCGCCTTCGACCGATTCGCCACCGGCCACTACGCCCGCATCATCGAAAGATCGGGACGCTTTTTCCTCGCCAAGGCGCTCGCCCGCGCCAAGGACCAAAGTTACTTCCTCGCCTTTCTCCCCGCCGAGCGTCTGCGCGAACTCATGTTCCCGCTCGGCGACAAGAAAAAAAGCGAGGTGCGAAAGATCGCCGCGAAACTCGGGCTAGCGGTCGCCGACCGACCGGAAAGTCAGGATTTCATCGGCACCGGTGATTACGGTGTCCTTTTTTCACCCGATGAGGCGCTCCCGGGCGACATCGTGGATGAGAGCGGCGCCGTGCTCGGAAGACACCGCGGCATCGTGCACTACACCGTGGGGCAGCGGCGCGGGGTCGGGGTAGCGACGGGGAGACCGTGCTATGTCCTCGCCATAGACGCGGCACGCAACCGTATCATCGTCGGGCCCAAACGGCGTCTCCTCGGACGGGGGTTCGTAGGAAGAGAGGTCAACTGGCTCGTCCCCCCCTCTTCCGTCGGCTTTCTTGCCGCCGTACGCATCAGGAACACGCACCGCGAGGCACCGGCACTCGTTACGGTCAGCGAGGACCGGATCGTCGTCCGATTCAATGAACCGCAACTGGCGATAACGCCGGGACAGGCGGCGGTTCTTTATGATGAGAACGAGACGGTGCTCGGCGGCGCGATCATCGAGAAAGTCATTCCCCACCGGGAGGAATCATGAGATATCTTGTGGCAATTCTTGCGTGCTGCCTTTTCGGGACGCTTCTCGCCGCCGAGACGCAGACGGAGGCGAAGAGCGCCGATCCGGCTCCGGCTCCGCAGAACGAGGATCTCAATGGAAGCCGCGTCTATCTCAAGATCGGCGGCGCGCTTCTCTTCGACGAGCGGCGCGTCGTTCCCGAACCTGCGTTCGGACTGGGGTACCGTTACGAGGAAGGGATGCTCATGGTGGATCTCTCTTTTTTCAACGAGACGATCGGACCGACGCTCGATTGGCGCGACTACAACGAGGAGATACCCTACGAACGCAACAAACTGCACATCACCACGACCCGCTGGGCGAACCTTTCCTTTTGTTGGATCGCCGAGCCGGCGTCATGGCAGAGTTTCTACGGCGGTGGCGGGCTCGCGGTCGAGACGCTCGACCTCGAACTCGGCGACGACATCTCTTCCAAGACAGGCCTTGCCGCGACCCTGATCGTCGGATGGGAGTTCCTCCGCGATCGCAAGGTCATGATCCTTACCCAGATCGAAGCGGTGCTCCCCCTCTACGCCGGTCATTTCGAGGGCGACACCTTCTGGGTGCCGTCACTCACGCTCACCGTGGGAGCGGGATTTTAGCGAAGGAAAAATGCTTGCATCATAACGCAGGTGTCTTATAGTGATAGCGTGTCATCAGCAATGTGGAGGGTGTCTCATGATCCTCACGAAAGTAGCGTATTTGTCTTTGGCGACGATCATGGTTTTCTTTGCCGTGGCGGCATGTTCCACCGAGGAAGAGAGCGAGGGAAGCGACAACATCGCCATCACCGACACCGGCGACGGTGCGGTGAACCCTGACGAGGAAGGTGACGGCACGACGACGCCCGACGAAGCCCCCGAAGAGACGGGCGATTCCCCCACCCAGCCCGATGTGGATATGGCGCAGTGCACCCCCGGCGACACCGCCGAGTGCTACCACGGCCCCTCCGGCA
>CAYNMQ010000069.1:0-7017 GCA_964398245.1 uncultured Spirochaetales bacterium
TTCGGTGGCGGTTATGATGGCGCTACGCCAACTGCGAAGGGAGCGTTCTCGTGGAACATCTGAAACTGCTCATCATCGGTGCCGGTCCGGGCGGCTATGTCGCGGCGATACGGGCGGCGCAACTCGGTCTCTCGCCGGGCGTCTTTGACAAGACCGACACGCTGGGCGGCACGTGCCTCAACTGGGGCTGTATCCCGGCGAAGGCGCTCATCCGCGCCGCCGAGGCCTACGAGGAGGCGAAGGAGGCGTGCCGTTTCGGCATCCACGCCGAGGTGTCGTTCAACTGGGGCGAGGTGGTCGCCCACGCGAAGAGTGCGGTTGCGAAGAACAACAAGGGAATAGACTTCCTTTTCAAGAAGCACGGCATTCGGGTCATCCGCGGCGAAGCGCGCTTCACCGGTCCGAAACAGGTGACGGTGGGGAACGATGTCTATACGGCCGATCATATCCTCATCGCCGCCGGCTCGGCGGTCAAGGACCTGCCGCATCTCAAAGTTGACGGTGCGGATATCTGGTCGAGCGACCATGCGCTCTTCTGTGCAGCGCTTCCGAAAAGCATCGCCATCATCGGAGCGGGGGCCATCGGCGTCGAGTTCGCCTACATCTTCTCTGTCTTCGGGGTCGAGGTGCACCTCATCGAGGCGCTCGACCGGTTCGTGTCGCTCGAGGACGGCGAGGTGAGCAAGGAACTGCTCAAAGAATTCCGCAAGCGGAAGATAAAGTGCTACCCCGGCACCTGCGTCGAGAAGGCTGAGAGGACGGATGGCGGTATGGTCGTCACCCTCTCGGGCGGCAAGGAGATCACGGTCGAGAAGATACTCCTCGCGGTAGGGCGGCGTCCCAACAGTGCACCGCTCACCCTCGCCGCGACGGGCATCGAGACCGACCCGCGCGGCTTTATTCAGGTAAGCGAGCACTACGAGACGAAGGTCGCCGGCATCTACGCCATTGGCGACCTCATCGCGACGCCGATGCTCGCTCACACCGCCGAACACGAAGGTGCCCACGCGGTCGAGCATATCGCGGGGCTTCATCCTCATCCGATAGACTACCGGCAGAATCCCGGCTGCACCTTCTGCGAACCGGCCATTGCGTCGGTGGGACTAACCGAGGAAAAAGCGAAAGAACTCGGCATCGCCTACGCGGTCGGGCGTTTCCCGTTCGCGGCGAACGGCAAGGCGGTGGCCTCAGGTACGACCGCCGGCTTCGTCAAGGTGCTCATCGCCGCCGATACCCACGAACTGCTCGGGGCCCACATCATCGGCCATGGCGCGACCGACCTCATCGCCGAGTTCCTCCCCGCTTTGCGGCTCAGGGCGAAGGCGGAGGACATCGTCGAGGCGATCCATCCGCACCCGACCCTCTGCGAGGCTTCGCTCGAAGCGGTGCTCGACGCGTTGGGAAGAGTGGTGCACAAGTAGCGGCTTTTCATGGACCCCATCGAGCGCTATCTTCTCCTGCGTCAGCGGATGGACGAGGAATCGGCGCGGCTGACCGCGCTTCACGGCGACGAGATCGCCTGCCGCGAGGGATGCACGGCGTGCTGTGTCAACCTCGCCGTCTTCCCGGTCGAGTTCTTCGCCATTCTGCGCGAGATGGAGCGCGACGGCGTCGATCCTTCCGAGATCCCGTTCGACGAGTCGGCGCCGTGCGGTTTTCTGCACGAAGGACTCTGCCGCATCTACCGCTACCGTCCGATCATCTGCCGCACCCACGGTCTGCCGATACTCTACCTCGACGACACCGGCGGCGCGCTCAAGTGGGAGGTCTCCTTCTGCGAGCGCAACTTCACCGGGCCGGGACCGCACGAGTTCACCGACGAAACGGTGCTCGACATCGAGGAGCTCAACGCCGAACTCTATGCCGTCAACCGTGAGTTCGTTGCGTCGTTTCCTGACAAAAAGTACCACGAACAGTCGCGGATAGCCTTGAAGAACCTATGCATACGACCGGAGGAACGATGAAAAGAACGATCGCTTTTATGACGCTGTGCTTTGTCGCGGCGCTGCTTTTCGGAGGTGAGCCGATGAACGAGACGCTGAAGACCATTTTCAACCGCAAGAGCGTTCGCGCCTACAAGGATGGCGCCATTCCCAAAGAGCAACTCGAACTCATCGTGCGGGCCGGGATGGCGGCGCCGACCGCCGTGGATAAGCGACCGTGGGAGTTCGTCGTCATCACCGACAAGGCGCTCCTCAAGAAACTCGCCGATGTCCTTCCCTACGCGAAGATGGCCGAGAAGGCGGGAGCGGCGATCCTCGTCGCGGGCGACCTTGAGCGTCAGCATGGCGGCCGCGAGTCGGACTACTGGATCATGGACTGTTCGGCGGCGATAGAGAACATCCTGCTCGCGGTCGAATCGCTCGGGCTCGGCGCGGTGTGGACGGCGGTCTATCCGAACAAGGACCGTATCGAACCGGTGCGCCAGATCATCAAGATGCCGTCGCACATCATGCCGCTCGCCCTCATTCCTATCGGCATGCCGACCGGCGTCGAGAAGCCCAAGGACAAGTGGAACCCGAAGCAGGTGCACTGGAACGGGTGGTAAGAACTCCTCAAGCAGAGCCGGGGCGTTTAGTACCCTTCTCTCCGGGGAGGGAGAAGCGGGAAGAGGGGCTGCGCAAGGAAACCCTCACCTTGCTTCTCTCCCTACGCAGGGCGAGGAATAGCAAGGTCACAGCATAGCCACAATATCTTCCGGATGCTCTGCGAATACCGTCGCTCCTGCCGCGACGAGATCCTCTTTGTCGGAAAAGCCCCAGAGCGCCGCGACGCACGGCATTCCCGCGGCCTGAGCGGTGAGCACATCGGCCGGCATGTCGCCAATAAGCAGTATCTCGGCGGGAGAGAGTCCCCACTGTCGCGCGATGAGAAGCGCCCCGTCGGGCGCTGGCTTGAGCGGAAGGTCGGGGCGCGCGCCAACGATAGGGTCGAAGGTGAACTGCGGGAGATCTATCTCGGCGTGGGCTCTCGTGAACTTTTCCTCTTTGTTCGACAGGATCGCCTTGTGGATGCCGCGCCGGTCGAGTTCGGTGAGCAGTTCGGGGATGCCGGGGTACGCCGGCGTTCCTTTGAGCCGTTCGCCGTCGTAGATCTCTTTCACCTCGGCAATGAAGCGCTGAATCGTTTCTTCGTCACGGTGCGTTTCGGGGAGCGCCTTCGTTACGAGGACGCGGATGCCATCGCCGACGAAGCGGCGGTATCTCACCATCTCATGGACCGGCAGGCGGTGCCGCGAAAGCACCGTGTTCATGACGAGCGCGATGCGCTCCATCGTATCGAGGAGCGTCCCGTCCATATCGAAGATGACGCCGCGGATGAGACTCATGCGCCGGTCCCTTTTTTTACGAGTTGCTCGACGATCCACCACGCCGCGATGTGGCCCGCCGTCTGCGGAACGAACGGTGTCGATCCCTGCATTTTTCTGATGCGTCCGCGTCCGTCGTCGGTGGCGTCGGCGTTTTCCACCGGATCGACCGGCGGTTCGTTCGAAAAGATGGCGGGGAAATGTGCCTTGATGCCGCGTTTGCGGAGGCGTTTGCGGACAAGGTAGGCGAGCGGACAGCCACGCGTCTTCCAGACATCGGCGACGGAAAGCCGCGTCGGATCGCGCCGTCCTGCGGTGCCGAAGGCAGAAATGAACGGCCTGCCGGTGGCGATGAGCGCGATGATGAGGTTCACCTTCGGATTGAGCGCATCTATCGCGTCGAGGTAGCAATCGGCATCGGGGACATGAAGGTGGGCGTCGTCGCCGTGGAGAAAGGTCGCGCTTCCCTCGATGATAACGGCGGGGTTTATCTGTGTCGCCGTCTCGCGAAGGACCGCAACCTTTTCTTTCCCGATGGTATCGGTGAACCCGAAGACGAGCCGGTTGAGGTTGCTTTCCTGCACCGTGTCGAAATCGGTGACGATGAGCCGCCCGACGCCACAGCGGATAAGGTCCACCGCCGCCGCCGCGCCGACCCCGCCGAGGCCAAAGACCGTGACGGTGCTTCGTGCGAGCCGATCGAGCGCCTCTTTCCCATAGACAATGACAGTCCGTTCGGTGAACGACATCGGTTCCTCCGTGCCTCAGGGCACTATACCGATCGGGCGGAGAAAGGCAAACCTGTATGGCCGGCGAAAAACTCCTTGACATCGGCAACGGGCGCCACTAGGCTCGTTCTCACGAGAGGCGGACAGAACAGTGGAAAAATGACGATATGAGGAGGTTGTCATGCGGATGCTGGTCTCTTTTTTGGTAATGGTGCTCGCGGCCTCGTCGCTCTCGGCGGCGAAGGTCTATCGCCGCGACGGCTCGTTCATCGAGTTCAAGAAAACGCCCATGCTCACCGCGCGGTTCGTCGTGCGCAGCGAACTGCCGCTTCTCCGCGAAGCGAAGACGGTGTGGCGCGCCGAGGGACGGCACCTTGCCATCGGCGAGAAACTGAATGGTCCGCTGCCGGTCTATCACTTCGGGATCCGTCCCTATGTGGCGAACAACCAGATATTCTGGCGTGGCAATCTGCCGGTCACCGCGCTTGCCAAAAAGTACGGTCTCATGCTCGAGGAGATCTATCCTTCGACGAGTCTCTACCGCTTCAGAGTGAAAGGGGATGCCGTCGAGGTCGCCCAGCGGATCGTCGAGGCAGACGACGGCTTCGCGTTCCCCGACATGATCCGCGAGCAACAGTTCCGCGCCGAGCCGGTCATGCCGATCCCCGACAAGTACTACAAAGAAGGCTACCAGTGGGCGCTCAAGAATACCGGCACCGCGATCGGCATCTCGAACCCGTCGCTTCCGACCAAGGCGAATGCCGACATCCGTTTCGAGGCGGCGATGGCGTTCATCGTCGAGGCGCTTGCGGAAGAACAACTTCCCAACTTCGACGGCGCGACGAAGGTCGCCATCATGGACTCGGGCGTTGACCTCACGCATCCCGATCTCAAGAACAAACTCGACGAGGGATGGGACGCGGTCAACCATGAGCCGGGCGGCGACTATGGGACGATAGACCCGAACGACCCCTACGGCACCGCCGGTTACTCGCACGGTACCAACTGTGCTGGCGTCGCAGCGGCCGAGGGCAACGAGATCGGCACGACCGGCGTATGTCCGTGGTGCGGCATCTATCCGGTTCAGTTCATGGAGGGCGGCATCGGTTCGGCAAGTTCGGAGCAGGGCTATATCGAGTCTTACGAAAAGTATGTCGCCGACGAGAAGATCGTCGCGGTCAACTGCTCGTTCGGTCCGATGGCGGGAATGGGCGAAGTGCCGCTCATGCCGGGCGAGGAGGAGTCGCATCTCAACTTCTTCCAGAACGGCCGCGGCGGCAAGGGCGGCGCGATCCTCTACGCATCGGGCAACGACGGCGTGGACACCAACTACATGGTACTCCACCGCTATGAATTTAAGTTCAAGCGCGACGGCGTCGATGTGGTGGATCAGGTCTTCTCTATCGGCGGCACGAGCGCGTGGGACAACCGCGTCTCCTACTCGAACTACGGGCAGGAGATAGACATGGTGACGCCGACGCTCACCCAGTCGCCGCTCCTCGGCATCGCGACGACCTACATCCAAGGCTACGGCGATCTCGACAAGGATTATTCCAACCAGTGCTCGGGGACCTCGGCGGCGGCGCCCTTCGCGACCGGTGTCATGGGCGTGATCTTCTCGGTCAATCCCGACCTCACCCATGAAGAGGCATATGAAATCATCAAGGTTTCCTCCGACAAGATAAACCCCGAGCCCGGATTCTGGAACAAGCCGCCCGACGAACCGGCGGGGGATGCCCACAGCCCGAAGTTCGGCTACGGTCGCGCCAATCTGTTCAAGGCGGTGCGCCTCGCGATGGGGCTCGAGATGTGCGATCCACATGCGATACTCGAGGAGACGAAGAACGGGCTCGATGACGACTGTGACGGATGGGTGGACGAGGGCTTCGCTCCCGATCTCTCGAAAGTGGGTATGCCGTGCACCACGGCGGCCGACTGCGTGACCGCCGATTTCGGCGAGAGCGCTGTCCAGTGTCTCGACGCTCACGGCGCCACCAAGTTCACCGGCGGTTACTGCGCCGTTCTGCCCAAGAAGACCGATTGCCCCGATGGCACGCGGACGCCGGGCGATATGGGAGCCTACTGTCTCAAGGACTGCAACAAAGAGCACAAGTGCACCCGGGAAGGCTACTACTGCACCGAGGAGAACCTCGGCTTCTGCACGGCGTCATGCAAAACCAACAATGACTGCACCGAAGGCGCCTACTGCGACGACGAGGGACACTGCCGCCGCAACCCGAGCGAGCCGGGAGGCGAATGCGAGACCAATGAGGACTGCCTCTACAACGGCTACTGCGTCACCATGGTGCCGGGCGGTTTCTGCTTCGTCCAGTGCGCGAACGGGATAGACGACTACTGCGGCGATCAGGGAGCCAAGTGCGTCCATGTCTCGATTCCGCAGATGGGCGAGATGGATATGTGTGTTCCGCCGTGCACGGAGGATAGCGACTGCCGGAGCATGGGCGGCATGCAACTCAAATGTCACAAGAACCTGAACGGCAAGAGCGATGTCTGCTTCATGCCCTGTTCCACCGACGATGACTGCTTCGACGAGAACGCCGAGTGCGACAACGGGACCTGCATTGTAAAAGGCACCGGCGGCGATGACGAAGACGCGATCGTGTCGGACGACGATATGCTGGTCGGTGACAACATCGCGGGAGAAGATGAAGACGAACTTGTGGACAGCCTCGTCGTCCCCGACGAAGAAAGCAAGAAGAAAGATGACGGTTGTGGATGTTCATTGGTCTTCTGATAGGTGAGTCATGGTGGAAACGGGAAGAAACCAATCTTCGGGTATGAAGGCGGCGCGGATACTGACGATCGTCTTCGCCTTTCTCTTTGCGGTTGCTGCGATCGATTCGCTGGTAATGCTCCGTGACTTGCGTCGCTCTTCCGCGGAGCTAGCGCGGCTCAAGGCGGACCAGGTTAAACTGAAGGAGGACTACACCAACAACAGGCTGAGGGAGATTGTGCTTGATG
>CAYNMQ010000069.1:7027-9622 GCA_964398245.1 uncultured Spirochaetales bacterium
TCCTCACGCAGAGCCTTGCCGAGCGCTACTTCGATGCCCTTATCGTCCTGCGCAACCGCATCGAGCAAGGCTATGTTCCGACCGACGAGGAGCGCCTGAAGGCGCTCGATCGCGCCACCTTCATCGTCGAGAACATGAAGGCGCTCGATCTTGCCAAGGAGGAAGCGGAACTGCGCCTGAAGTTCATCGTCGTGCTCAAGAACCTGCTCGAGAAGAAACCGGAGAAAGGAGCTCCGCCCTCCGGCGGGAAGTGACCTAGACGGTGATGCGCCCTTCGCGGCGCAGGTAGGCTTCAAGTGCCCTCATGCACCGCTCGTTCTGATCGGGAAGTCCTATCGTGATGCGCACCCAGTCGGGGAATCCGTAGTTGGTCACCGGGCGGATGATGATCCCCTCTTGGAGAAGCGCCTTGTAGCAGTCTACGCCGCCCTGCTCGCCGCCGCCGACATGGACGAGGATGAAGTTGCCCTGCGTCGGGAGGAAAGTAAGTTCGAGACGACGGAGCTCGGCATAGAAATACTCTTTCCCGATGCGGTTCATCTCGATGCACTTCTGGACATGTTCCTGATCCTCGAGCGCGGCGATGCCGGCCACCTGTGCGAGCTCGTTGGTGTTGAACGGTGGACGCACTTTGCGATAGAGGTTGCCGATCTCGCGGGTTCCGATACCGTAACCGAGGCGCAGTCCGCTCAGTCCGTAGGCCTTTGAGAAGGTGCGGCAGACGACGAGGTTCTCGAAGTCCTTACGGTAATCGAGCGCATTGGGGAGATCGGGGGCGTCCACATACTCGTGGTAAGCCTCGTCAACAAGGACAAGGCATCGTTCCGGAACATTGGCGAGCAGTTCTTCGAACTCCTTCTTGGTGTAGTAGGTGCCGGTCGGGTTGTTCGGGTTGACGAGGCAGATGAGCTTGGTCTTCTCGTTGATCCGCTCGATGTAGCCGGGGATGTCGAAACGATAGTCCTTGGCGAGCGGCACGAGATTCACCGGGATGTTCGCCGCTTTCGCGATGATCTCGTAGATGAGGAACGCTTTCTCCGAAATGAGCAGTTCCTCCTGCGGCGTGCAGAAGGTCCTGATGAGGACATCTATCACCTCGTTCGAACCGTT
Organism: uncultured Spirochaetales bacterium; assembly: GCA_964398245.1. Taxonomy (GTDB): domain Bacteria; phylum UBP6; class UBA1177; order UBA1177; family JAKLFG01; genus CALITV01. The sequence continues at coordinate 8,138 of CAYNMQ010000069.1, forward strand.
GCCGACCATGATCTCCTCGATGTGGAGCCGGTACTTGGCGAGGTGTTTCATGACGGCGTGTTTGAGATAGAAGGCGTTGCCGTCGGGATAGAGATGGATGTATTTCAGGTCGTCTTTGATGGCTTGGATGACGCGCGGGCTCGGGCCGAGCGGGTTCTCGTTGCTGGCCATCTTGACGGTGTCGTAGATGCCGAGCTCGCGTTCGACCTCCGATATCGGCTTTCCGGGACGGTACGGGGAGATGCTCTCGATGTAAGGGGCTACTTTGACGGGCATGGCGTCACCTCGCTGTGTACGGTTGAATAAAGGGCATAAAAAAGCTCCAGCGCCTCTTTCGGCGTTATGTGGTCGGGATGCTTCGACGATATCAGTTGGTGGACCCGCTCGACCCACGGCGGCGCTTCATCGTGATGCGGCGCCGCTGCGCCGAGCGAGAAGAGGTCCATCTGCATCGAGCCGCCGCGTTCGAGCCGTATCTGGCGGTCGGCGCGCTCGAGTTCGCGGAGCGTTTTCTCCGCCTCGCGCACCACCTCGGCGGGAAGGCCGGCCAGCCGCGCTACCTCGACGCCGAAACTGCGGCTCGAGCCTCCCTCGGCGAGCTGGTAGAGGAACTGGATGCCGCCGCGATATTCGCGCGCCGTCATGTGGTAGTTCTTCACGCCCGGCAATTCGTCGGCGAGCTCGGTGAGAATGTGATAGTGGGTCGCAAAGAGCACCGTGGCGCCGACGCGGCGCACGAGATACTCGGCGATGGCGCGTGCCAGAGAAATGCCGTCGTAAGTGCCGGTCCCCCGGCCGATCTCGTCGAGGATGACGAGACTGTGCGCGGTCGCGTTACGGAGTATGAAAGCGGTCTCCTGCATCTCGACGAGGAAGGTCGATTGACCGCGGGCAAGATTGTCGGAGGCGCCGACCCGGGTGAAGACGGCGTCCACTATGCCGATGCGCGCCTTTTTCGCCGGCACGAAAGAACCGCACTGCGCGAGGAGCGTGGTGAGCGCCGCGGCGCGCATGAGCGTTGATTTGCCTCCCATGTTGGGGCCGGTGATTATGTTGAGGCGGCGTTCCGCTCCGCCGATCGCGAGCGTCGCCGGGACATAACGGCCGGGGCCGAGTATCTGTTCGACGACCGGATGGCGTCCCTCGACGATCTCGATGCCGCCCTCTTCGGTCACCACCGGCCGCTCCCAGCCGCTTACCGCGGCGAGCTCGGCGAAAGCGGCGCTGAGGTCGCACCATGCGGCGAAGCGCGCCGCGGCCTGTATCTCCTTTTCGCGCGCGGCGATGGCGCGCACCGTCTCTTCGAGGATACGGAGCTCCTCCTCCACGAGGCGCTCTCGGGCGGAGAGGATGGTCTCCTCGAGTTCCTTGAGTTCGGGGGTGAAATAACGCTCGCCGTTCACGGTGGTCTGTTTGCGGATGTAATGGGAGGGCACCGTGTCGGCGAATCGCTTGCTGCCCTCGAGGGAGTAGCCGAGACGCTGC
>CAYNMQ010000070.1:0-9614 GCA_964398245.1 uncultured Spirochaetales bacterium
GCCGCAGGCCTCGTACGCCGGCTTTACGATCGCCCTGAGCGGCCTGTCCGCGGAGGCCGCGGCCTTCGGAGGCCAGGTCGGGCAGGGGACGCTGACCGATTCGGTGCTGGCGAAATACGGCAAGGAGTTCCCCGTCGAGATGGTGCGGAACACCCAGATGCTCACCTACTTCTTTCTCGACTATCAGGTGCGATTGGGGAACGGCGATCGCATCTCGCTTTTCTATCGGGTGGAAGACAACAAGATACTCTACCTCCGCCTTACGAGTCGTTCGTACAGCTCCATTTTCGAGGCGTTCCTGTATCAAAAAGGACCGCCGGGCAGCGAGCTGGAGCGTGAGGTGTATGTGACCGCCGACGGCTCCGTGTTACCCGTCTCTCCGCCTGTGCTCCTCGAGAAAAAGCAGCAGACGCTCGTCCCGCTGTTTTTGCTTGCTCACAACACCGAGGTGCGCATCCCGTTCGACGCATGGATCCTCTCGGTAAGCGATTTCGCCAAGACGGGCGGTGCGGTGCAGGCGTTCTTCCCCGATCACGGCCTCGTCGCCTTCTTCGAGTACCTCGGTACGCTGAACCCCCAGATAAAAAAGGATCGCCGCTATAAGGCAGGCACCTTGCTCGGGACGAGCGGATTCGCCAAACGCGAGGGTATGGACGGGGTGCGGTACTATCTCGAGCGGCGCGACGGGACCCCGGTCTCTCCCTTCTTTTTCCATCACACTTACCGCGAGACGATGCCGGCCGAAGAGCGGACCAATGTGACGATAACTCAGAATTTCTACCGCAACTGGATCCGTCAGGCGCAGCAGTTCGAGAGGCATTACTATTGACGGGGAAGATATGAACGGAAGGATCCTTGTCACCTGTCCCTTGCCGGGACGCCGTTTCGAAGAACTGAAAAGCGACGATCGCTTCGATGTGACGGTGCTTGCCGAAGAACAGAGACGCCGTCTTCCGGAGAAGATACGGGAGCATGCGCCGCAGGGTATCATCTCGCTGCTCTCCGACACGCTCGATGCACAGGTTCTTTCTGCCGCGCCGGACCTTCGGGTCGTTTCGAACTACGCGGTCGGCTACAACAACATCGATATCGCCTATGCGAAAGAGAAGGGGATCGCAGTGACCAACACCCCCGATGTGCTCACCGACGCCACCGCCGACATCGCGATCCTTCTCATGCTCGCGGTGAGCCGCCGCGCGTGGGAGGCCGAGAACTTCATGCGCGAAGGAAGATTCACCGGCTGGATGCCCGAGCTGTTCCTCGGACTCGGCATACAGGGGAAGGTTCTGGGCATCATTGGTTACGGCCGTATCGGCGCGGCGGTCGCCCGGCGGGCGCAGGCATTCGGGATGCGGGTCGTCTATTTTTCGCGGACACGGCTTCCCGAGACGCGCGAACGAACGGAAGGCATCTCCTATCTTCCGTTCGAGCGTCTCATCGCTGAGAGCGATGTCATCTCGCTCCATTTGCCCTACACGCCGGCGGTGCGGCATCTCGTTGACGCCCGCGCCATCGCGGCGATGAAGCCGACGGCCATCCTCATCAATACGGCGCGCGGTCCGCTCGTTGACGAGGCGGCGCTTCTTGCGGCGCTTAAGGAACGGCGCATCTTCGGGGCCGGCTTCGATGTCTATGAACATGAGCCTTGCGTTGATCCGGAACTCCTCCGGCTTCCCAATGTCTCGGTGCTACCGCACATCGGGAGCGCGACCATAGAAACACGGAGCGCGATGGCTGAGATGGCGATAGAGGACTGCATCGCGGTTCTAGCGGGCCGCGAACCGCGGCATCGCGTGGTGTGAGCGCCGCTATTTCGCTCATCGCGGCTTCCCGCCGTTTTCTTCTCATCAACCCGCCTATCGAGGATTTCACCGCATACAGCCTCTGGAGCGCGCCGCTTGGTCTTTTGCGCGTTGCGGCGGGACTCCGTGAGGAAGGAAAGGAGGTCCTTTTCCTCGATCTTCTCGATGACCCGGACCTGAGGCTTCCGCCTCCCTCGACTCCGCCGATCCTCCGGGGGGACGGGAGGCATGGTTTCTGGAAGACGCCGATCCCCAAGCCCTCCGCGCTCTGCGAGGTCCCTCGTCGCTATAACCGTTTCGGGGCGACCGACGAGCATCTGGAGCGCCGTTTGGAGGAACTGCCGTGGCGTCCCGATGCGGTGCTCATCGCGAGCGGAATGACCTATTGGTACGAAAGCCTGCTCAGGACGGTAACGCTCATTCGGCGCAAGATTCCCGGGATTCCCGTTGCGGTCGGCGGCACCGCGGCGCGGCTCATGCCCGACAGATTCAGGGCGGCGGGTCTCATCGTCGAAACGGGAGAGCTCTATCCGGATGTTTCGCTCGATGGCGTGGGCTTTCTCACGGCGCGCTATCCGGTGTATCCGATCCAGTTGGTCAGAGGTTGTCCTTTCCGATGCCGGTACTGCGCCGCGCCGCTCCTGCACGATGAGGTGCGCGTCGGCGATCCTTCGACGCAGGCGCGTCTCTTCGAGCGATGGCATCGGGAGACCGGACGGCGCGATGCGGTATTCTACGATGACGCACTCCTTATCCACGGCGGCGCTCATCTGCATGATTTCTTTTCGCGTCTTGAGCCGGGAAGATTCCGTTTCCATGTGCCGAACGGTCTTCATCTCGCCGGCATAGACGCCGATACGGCGCGCCTTCTGTTCCGCCATCGGGTGACGCCGCTCCGGATCGGTTACGAGACATCGAGCGACCGTTTCGACGGGAAGAAACGAGGGACCGACCTTGCCCGGACCGTGGCGCTCCTCCGCGCGGCCGGCTATCGTCGGAACGAGATCGGGGGCTATCTTCTCTGCGGCCTTCCGGGGCAGTCCCTTGCCGAAGTTGAGGGCGCGATAGCTGAGGTGACGGCGGCGGGAGCGCGTCCCTATCTCAACGAGTTCAGTCCGATACCCGGAACCTCCCTGTTCGCCGAACATCTCGCTGAAAGCGCTGAAGATTTCGAGAACGAGCCGCTCTGGCAGAACAATTCGCTCGCTCGATACCGCTCGCCGGTGTTCACGCCTGCCGTCATGAAATACTTGAAATCGTCTCTTGCGGCACTATACCGGCAGATGGATGATGGAGGTGACGATGGATATCAAACAGGCCCCCGTGGACATTAGAAAATTCCTGGTCGTTTCCGTTTCCCTCGACGCGGTGCCGGTTCCGCCCGATCGCCAAGAGAAGCAACTGCCGCCGCTTCCGCTCGACTTCGACTTCAATGTGTTCGCCAATCCGCAGGAGGAACGACAGCTGCGCATCGTGGTCCGGATAACCGCCAATCGTGAGAAAAAGGTTCCCGGCTACGCCTTTCGCATCGTCGCCGAAGGGTGGTTCGAATTCTCGGAAGCGGCGCCGCGGGATGAACGGAAGCGCGAAGAGGCGCTGATGCTTGCCCTTCCGCTCCTTGTTCATTCCATTCGCGCCTACCTGCTTAATCTCACCGCGCCGGCTCCCTACGGGCCCTTTCCCCTCCCGATGCCGGACATCCGCGACCTTCTCGAAAAGAAGCGGATCGCCGAGCTCGCGAAAAAAGGCCGCGGGTCGGAGGCCTGAGGTCTCATTTTCCGCTTGCAAATCGTAATAGTTGTGCTATACTGAAAGCAGATTCGGTTAATGATGCCGACTCGCTCCTTCCGACTCGATGGTATGCCTCTCCCGCTCCTCTTTCCCGTTCCCGCAGGACTACGGCGGTTCCTTCTCAGCGACTGGATGCTTACTCGATGGTATGCATCAGCTTCTGGTCCGTGACGCCGGCTCCCGCAGGAAAAGAACGGTTGGAATGATCAACCGTAAGAGAAGGAGGAGGCCATGTGCACCACAGCGAAAGACGAAGAGACGGACCGATGGGACCGGGTGTTGGTCTTCATCGCGGTGTCCGTCGTAACGCTCCTGCTCGAGGCAGGGGAGGTGAGGACGGCGGTCCTCAATGAGGCGGTGCGCCGGTACGCGGCCGGCGAGTATCCGCAGGCGATCGCCGAGATCGACGATGTCGAAAGGCTCCTCGAAGGGACGCCGATGAAGGCTGAGGCGGTGCTCCTGCGCGCCCAGATCATCTCGTTCACCAAGATCCTCGAGAAAGTGCAGGAGGCGGTACGCATCAACGATCCCGATGCCATCCTGCGGACCGTTGCCGATGCCGATGTGCTCGACCGGGTCATCGCGCCGCGGGGAAGCGGCTGGCGCGATCAGGGTAGGAAGATCCGCGCATGGGGTTACTACCTCAAGGCTGCGCGTGCCGAACGACGCGACCACTATGCGGAGGCCGATGAGTGGTATCAGAAGTGCGCCACGGAGGATCCTGAACGAGTCGAATGCGTCGGATGGCTCGCCGCGAAGCCGAAACTCCTGCAGAAGCTCTTCCTCAAAGCGCAGCTCTATCAGAGTTACGACCCGTTGCAGGCGATGAGGCTCTATCAGGACATCTGCAAGATGACCGAGCGCACCGACGAGATGAACCAGAAGGCGCGCCGCGAACTCGCCCTTACCGAGCGGCCGAAATGACCGCCCGGTAAGCGACGGAAAAGGAACGGAAGGGGCGCGAGAAGCGCCGATCGGAACGAGCCTACTTTTTCACCTTCCAATCGAGCGCGCCGACGGGACACTCCTCGATGCACTTACCGCAGTCGCGGCAGAGCGGCGAGGGAAGCGGCCGCGAGAAGGCGGTGTCTATGCGGGTCGCGAAGCCGCGGAACTTGAACCCGAGAAGATTCTGATTCACGACCTCTGAGCACACTTTCACGCAGATGCCGCACTTGATGCACTTGCCGCGGTCGAGGATGATCTCAGGGTGGCGCGCATCGTAGCCGAAGTCCGGCTTCTCCCCGACGATGGCGTCTGGTTTCGCGACATAGGTCTCGCTGTGTTTTTTGAGCAGGCAGTCGCCTTTGGCGGTGCAGGAGCATTCAATACAGCGTTCGCCCTCCTTCTTGATCTCGTCCGGCGTGAAGGTGAAGGCGACCTCCTTGAAGGTGGTGGTGCGTTCCTTCAGCGGAATAAGCCGTTGCACGGTTCGTTTGCGTTCGGGGGGTTCCTTGAGAAAAACGAGGTCGTCCTTCGCGAGGCTCTGCCATTTGCCGCGCGACACATTGAGGAGGTAGGGTTCCTTGAAGGACTCTCCGGCGAGGTGGGCGAGAATGGCAAGCGCCGTTCGGCGGCCGCCGGCGACCGCTTCAACGACGGTGGCGGGGCCGCTGACGCAATCGCCCGCCGCAAAGACCGCGCCGTCCATGCGGCAGTCCTCCTTGTTCACCTCGACATCGCCCCATTTATTTGCCTTGACGCCGGGAGGGACAACCGTCTTTTGTCCGATCGCCGCGATGACGGTGTCGGCGACGGTGTCGAACTCCGAGTTGGGGATCGGTATCGGCTTGCGGCGCCCCGACGCGTCGGGTTCACCGAGTTTCATCCGTTGGCTGGTCAAAACGAGCCGCCCGTTCTCGCGGCGCAGTTTCACCGGCGCCACGAGGAACTCGAACTTGACCCCTTCCTCCTTCGCCTCGTGGATCTCTATCTTCTCGGCCGGCATCTCGGCCTCGGTTCGGCGGTAGAAGCAGGTGACATCCTTCGAGCCGAGGCGGACCGAAGTGCGCAGGCAGTCCATCGCCGTGTTGCCGCCGCCGATGACGATCGTTTTTCCCGGATTGTCTCCCTTCCAGCCGGCGCGGGCTATCTTTTCGAGAAACTGGATGCCGCCGACGGTGAGATCCTCGCCCTCGACACCCGCCGCGCTTGATTTCCACGAGCCGACGGTGATGGCGACCGCGTCGTATTTCTTCTTGAGATCGTCCAGAGAGAGGTCTTTTCCGATCTCTTTGTTGAAGAAGAAGGAGATACCGCCCATCTTGGCGAAATGGGAGATCTCCCTGTCGAGGATCGTTTTGGGAAGGCGGTATTCGGGAATGCCGTAGCGGATCATGCCGCCTGCCGCCGGCATCTTGTCGTACAGGTCGCTTGCCACGCCGTTCAGACGCAGGAAGTAGGCGACCGAGAGACCGGCGGGGCCGGCGCCGACGACGGCGACTTTTTTGCCGGTGAGCGGCGGCAGGTCTTCAAGGTACGAATCATAGTGGAGGTCGGCGGCGAGCCGCGTGAAGTCGTTGATGGCGACCGCCTCTTTGTCTACGACATTGCGGCGGCAGTCCTTTTCGCAGAATCGCGGGCAGACGCGGCCGATCGAAAGGGGGAGGGGGATGCGCTGTTTGATGATCTTGAGCGCTTCGAGGAAGTTCCCTTTGCGTCCTTCGCGGACATACTCCTCGACCTGTGCGTGCGCCGGACAGGCGATCGTGCAGGGTGCCTCACAGTCGCCGCGGTGCTCTGAAAGTATGAGATTGAGTGCGGTGAGTCGCATGTCCCGAACCTCGGATGTTTCCGAGGCGATCTCCATGCCGTCGGCCACCTCCATGGCGCAGGAAGGGACGAAGCGGCCCGTCTTGAGATCCTTGACGACACAGACGAAGCACGCGGTGTTCTTGGTGACCTTTTCGCTGAAGCAGAGCGTTGGAATTGAGATGCCGTTCCGTTCGGCGACCTGCAGGATGGTCTCGCCTTTCTCGGCGGGGAATCTCTTGCCGTCTATCGTGATCGTGATGCTCATCGTTCGCCTCCTTTCGTGCCGTAGAAGCCCTTTCCTTTTTCGATGCGGCTGATCGCCTTCTTGGGACATACCTCGATGCAGGAGTTGCAGCGGGTGCAGAGGGCGTTGTCCACGACGAAGTCTTTGCTGATCGCCTTGACCGGGCAGGTTTTGACGCACAGGCCGCACTTTACGCACTTTTCGAGGTCGACAGCGACATCGGAAAGGGCGTTGCACTGGAGCGCCGGGCATTTGTGCTCTTTCGTATGAGCGTCGTATTCGTGACGGAAGTAGCGGAGCGTCGAGATGACCGGGTTCGGTGCCGTTTGGCCGAGGCCGCAGAGCGATCCTTTGATCACCTTCGGACCGAGGTCGGCGAGGAAGGCGACATCCTCGTCGGTGCCCTTGCCGCTGGTTATCTTCTCGAGCCGTTCGAGCATCCGTTTGGTGCCGATGCGGCAGAAGGTGCACTTGCCGCACGATTCACGCGCCGTGAATTCGAGAAAGTAGCGCGCCGTTTCGACCATACAACGATTTTTGCCGATGACGATGAGCCCTCCCGAGCCCATGATGGCACCGAGGCTCTTGAGCGAGTCATAGTCCACGACGGCGTCGAACTTCTCGGCAGGGATACAACCACCCGAGGGGCCGCCGATCTGTACGGCTTTCACCGAGTCGCGATCGGCGCCGCCGACCTCATAAACGATGTCGCCGATGGTGACGCCCATCGGGACTTCCGCGAGTCCGGGGTATTTGACATCGCCGGCGAGCGCGAAGAGTTTCGTTCCCTTGGAACCGGCGGTGCCGAGTTTTGCGAACTCCTCGCCTCCTTCGCGCAGGATGAGCGGGATGTTGCCGAAGGTCTCGACATTGTTTATCGCCGTGGGGTATCCATGATAGCCGCTGTCGGTCGGGTAGGGAGGACGGAACCGCGGGGTGCCGCGCTTGCCCTCGAGCGAGTGGATCATCGCCGTCTCTTCGCCGCAGACGAAGGCGCCGGCTCCTTCCTTGAGCTTGAATTCGACGATGCGCCCGTTGAGGTCGTTGAGACGGTTCTCATAGATCTGCTCGATGGCGATCTTGAGATTCCGTATGGCGAGCGGGTACTCGGCGCGACAGTAGATGAAGAGCTTCGTGGCGCCGGTCGCCCATGCGCCGATGAGCATGCCCTCGAGGACCTGATGCGGCACCGACTCCATGAGCGAACGGTCCATGAACGCGCCCGGGTCGCCTTCGTCGGCGTTGCAGATGAGCACCTTCTCCGGTGCCTGTTTCGCCGCGAGGAAACTCCACTTCGTCCCGGTCGGAAAGCCGCCGCCGCCCCGGCCGCGAAGCCCCGATTTCTTGACTTCTTCCACAATCTCGGACGGTTTCATCGCGAGCGCCTTCTTCAATCCTTCGTATCCGCCGTGTGCGAGATACTCGTCGAGGGAGGTCATCGCGATGCGCCCCGCAAGCGCGAGCACCTTTATCCGCTCCCGCTCGGTGCGCTGGGGACGCATGGTGAGACGGCCTTCATCTTTCAGGCCGAGGATACGGTCAAGGTGTTCCTTCTTGGGCAGGACCTTTTCGTAGAACACCGAGCCATTGTCGGTGACCACCTCGACGAGCGGTTCGGCGTAACAGTGACCGATGCAGCCGACTTCGACGATGGGAATGTTGGCTATCTCTTTCTTGAGAAACGCGGCCGTTTCACTCGCACCGGCAGCGATACCGCACGAGCTGACGCCGATGTTTATGCGACGAATGGTCATGCGGCACCTCCCTTTCGGTAATCTTTGAGGATCTTGAGCAGTGTCTTGCGTTCAAGGTTGCCATACACCTTACCGTTGATCGAGATGACCGGTGCGAGACTGCAGCAGCCGAGACAGGCGACGATCTCAAGGGAGAAAAGACCTTCCTTGTCGGTTTCTCCTCCTTTGATGCCGAGTTCTTCGGTGATCCATCCCGAGACGAGCGTTGCCCCTTTGATGTGACAGGCGGTTCCGTCGCAAACCGAGATGCGATACTTCCCCGGTTTCACCCGTTTGAACTGAGCGTAGAAACTGACGATACCCTCGACCTCGACCGGTGCGACGGAAAAGTGACGGGCGATGGCCTCGATGGCTGCGGCTGACACATAGCCGACTTCTTCTTGCACCGTTTGCAAGGCCTTGATGAGATTGCTTCGATCGGGCTCGATCCTTTTGAGCAGGTCGGTCGTGTGACTCATGGTACCTCCACTGGTGAAAGGTGACGATGTTCTTCTGTTTTTTTCATCATCATACCATTCTTCGCCGCTCTTTTGCTTCAAAGTCAAGAAGAAGCGCCATCCCCCTTGAATGTCTAACGAAATGCTAAAGACAAGAGACATTCGGCAATTTTTGACTTTTGGTCACGCGCCATTATAATGCCTCAGAATTTTGCGGGCGGCGCTCTTCGTGGCACTTCTTGAAGTGAATCGCATTGTGGAAGAACGAGTCAACATCGTGGATGTGGTGCGCCGCTATGTCAAGCTGCAGCAGACGGGCCGGCGCCATGTCGGTCTTTGCCCTTTTCACAAGGAGAAGACGCCCTCTTTCAATGTGAACGAAGACCGACAGTTCTATCATTGTTTCGGTTGCGGCGCCCACGGCAATGTGATCACTTTTCTCATGGTCATCGAGTCGCTTTCCTTCCGGGATGCGGTCCGCAAGCTCGGTTCCGAGTTCGGGATCCGTGAACTGCTGGAAGCGCCGGAAAGCCCCGCCGCGGCGCGCGCCGAAGAGGACCGCCGTCTCATCGTCGCGGCGAACCGTCTCGCGGCGCTCTTTTTCCACCGGAAACTCGCTTCTGCCCCGGAGGTGTCGGCGTACCTCGAAGGCCGCGGCGTTTCCCCCGAAGCGGTCAAGCGGTTCGGGATCGGCTGGAGCGGCGACGGCGACGCGCTTATCTCTTTCCTCCGTGAGAACGGCATTTCATCGAGCGTCATGGAGAAAAGCGGTCTGGTCCGCGTGGATGCCGGCGGCAGGAGCGGTCCCTTTTTCTACAATCGTATGATGATC
>CAYNMQ010000071.1:0-696 GCA_964398245.1 uncultured Spirochaetales bacterium
TCATGCGGCGTCCGGTTCTCCTTGTCGTTTTCGTCGTTCTCGTGTTCGCGATCATTGGCGCCTTTTCTTTCCTCAAAACGGTTTATCTGCCGCGCAAGATCGAGGCGTTCCTCGATGCGCGTCTTGCCTCGGCGCCGCTTCCCATCACCTATGAGGGCGTTTCGGTGAACCTGCTCCCCCCTGCCCTTTCCTTCGAGACGGTGGTCGTCGGGGTCCCTGATCGGTTTCGACCGACGGTCTTTTCGTCGTGCACGGTAAAGAATATCATCGGCTATCTGCGTAATGGCACCGGGCCGCTCCGGGTCCTTTGCGAACGCATTACGGGGCCGGTCGAGATGCCGGCGTCCGAAGTCATGGCACTCTTCACCAGTCGCGCAAACGATAAGGAGACGGAGGGACAGACACACACCAGATCATTGCCCACGATCGAGTTCACGGTGGAGACGGCGGTCCTCTCGTTCGGGAAGGAAAGCCTTTCCTTCACGGCATCGGGACAAATCTCGCCGAAAGAACTTTCGCTGACCGTCACCCCGCCGCGCGGAAGCGCTTCCGACACCTTCCTCCAGATCGCCGCGGAACGGGAAACCCACCGCATCATGCTCACCGCACACCAGTTTCCGTTGGAGCCCTACACCGCCCCGTGGCTTCCCGAGGCGGGGACCTTCCACGGCTTCCGGGGGACCTCCACCGGGGCGC
>CAYNMQ010000071.1:706-9544 GCA_964398245.1 uncultured Spirochaetales bacterium
CCCGAGGCGGGGACCTATGCGCGCGGTCTTCTCAGCGGCTCGATCGAACTCACCGGTAAACCTTCCGACGCCAAACTTTTACTCGATCTTTCGCTCGAAAACATCGCGGTATCGCACCCGTTCCTCGACACCGAGCCCTTTCATCTTCCCTTCCTGCGCGTGTCAGGAAGCGCTGGCGCCGATATCGGGCGCCGTTACCTCTTTACGAACAACCTTTCTTTTTCGATCGGCGGTATCGAAGTGACCCTTCACGGTTCATTCGAGGGAACTCATTTCGACACAACCCTTTCTCTCTCCGAGACACCGCTCAACCGCCTTGCCACCATCGTGCAGGGAAACCTCTTCGACGGTTTTCTCATGGAGGGAACGCTCTCCGCGACCATCACCGCGGCGGGCACCGTGCGACCGGGCGACATCGCCTGCGAATCGGTCGGCATCACCGGAGAGATCAAGGAGCCCAAACAACTCACCGATCGCCTTGAGCGCTACAAGACCGGTTTCGATTTTTTCTTTACCGATGATGACGGAACCGCTTTTCGCGTAGCGGTCCGAAATCAGGGGATTTCGTACGCGCCCATCGCGCTGCTCCCCGAGTATGTGTGGCGTGCGGTGGTCCTCTCTGAGGATGCCGGATTCTTTCTCCACAACGGTATAGACTTCGCCGAGATGGACGCCGCGTTCAAGGACAACCTCATTCGGCGCACGCTCCGCGGCGGATCGACGATCACCCAACAGGTGGTCAAGAACCTCTTTCTCACCCGCGATAAAACGATCCTGCGCAAGTTTCGCGAACTGCTCCTCGCCATCGAACTCGACGCCTCGCTTCCCAAGGAGCGGATTCTCGAGATATATCTCAACCTCATCGAGTGGGGACCCGGCATCTTTGGCATCGGCAACGCCGCACGGTACTACTTCGACAAACTCCCCGAAGAACTTCTGCCCCACGAGGCGGCGTGGCTCGCGAGCATCATCCCGAATCCCAAACGGTTCCAGCACGAATACCTGAACGGGACGCTGTCGGAGGGACGCACCGCCCGCCTCCAGCACATTCTCGATCTGCTCTTCCAGAACGGCTGGGTGTCGGGCGATCTCTACATCTTTTCCTACACGGCACCGCTCTTGTTCCGGCATGGCGAAAACGGAGGAACGCCGTGAACGGCACATCGGCGCTCTCGCTCCTCTTCCCCTCGCCGTGCCTTTCCTGCGGAGCCGTGACCGAGAACAACCACCTCTTCTGCCCCGAGTGTGACCGCTATGCCCTGCGCCTTCTGCGCGCCTGTCGCCGGTGCGGCACTTTCGTTGAACGCCCCGAAGAAGCGGTTGACGATTGCCCGCTCTGCCGCGGCAAGAAGTTCGCTTTTGACCGTCTTTCGAGCCCCTACCTTTACGCGGGCGCCGTCGCAAAGGCAGTGACGACGATGAAGTACACGCCGCTCCGCCGGAGCGCCGTCGCCATGGGAAGGTTCCTCGCCGACCACATTCCCGACGAGATGCGCGTCGCCGATCGCGTCATCTACCCGCCGATGACCCGACTCGCCCTGCTCTCACGCGGCTTCAATCAGGCGGCGGTCATCGCCGACGAGGTGGCGCGCCGCGCCGGACTCTTTCTCGACACCCACACGCTCAAAAAGGTCAAACGAACCAAGCAACAGGCGGGGCTCTCCTTCGAAGAGCGACGAAAGAACCTCGCCGACGCCTTCGCCCTCACCCGGCCGGTCACGGGAAAGCGCTTCTTGCTCATCGACGATGTCGCGACGACGCTCGCTACCGCCGATGCGATAGCGCACCTGCTCAAGGAGCACGGGGCCGAGAAGGTCTTCGTGCTGACCTTCGCCCGCAAATCGCTCCACTTCGAATAAGCAGTTCGCTACGGTAACCGGTACCTGACCGTCACCTCGACATAATCCACCGACACCGTAGAGAGTTGCGTCGCCGTGCCGCTGGAATGGAGCGGCGCAACGGCGAGGATGACGCTCTGCTGCTTGCCGAACAAAAGGCGCGCCACTTCGGGAGGTTCGTCGGTCGCCCACGAGAGGCTATCGGGCGCCCCCGCCGCGGCTCCGTTGCTGGTGACGAGTCGCCACGCGCCGGGGTGGCTGTCCCAGATGTAGAGACCAGCGCCATCCTCTCCGGAGGCACTATGTCCCGATCCGCCCGCCACGAAGCTGACCGCGAGCGAGACCACCTCTTCGTTCTCGGCCTGCGCGCTTGCAAAGCGAACCTCGAAGATCTCCGCTGGACGACTACCGACCGCACTGTCCCATTCCCAAGTATCATCCATAGGAACGACCCTTTCGCGGCCGCCGAAGACAACGGCTCGCTCACGGAGAGTGTCATAGACCATCGCGCTGAACTCCCGGCCCACCGGGTTTAGGCCGCTGGGGGTCCGCTTCTTCCACTGATTGGTCGTGGCATCCCACTCCCAGATGTCGCGCTGGCCATCCGCTCCACCATAGAGCACCGCTTTTTTCCGTGCGGTGTCGTAGAACATGACATGACGGCTCTTGTAGCCCGGTCCCGTTCCGACGAGATCGTGTCTCTGCCATCTGCCGTTCCCGGAATCGCCATCGCCGTCCCATTCCCACATGGCATAATCTTGAAGCCCCCCATACACCATCACCACGCCGCGATCGCTGTCGTAGGCCATAGCATGGGTCGATCTCGCCGCCGGCATATCGCCGGAGATTGGCGTACGCTCAACCCACACACCGGTGTCACCATCCCATTCCCAGACATCGTTCAAATCGTAGGCGTTCCCTCCATCATAGTAGTAACCGCCGAAAACGACCACCCGCTCCCGGGAGGCGTCATAGACCATGGCGTGCATATAACGATACGAGGGACAGGTCGTCGGCGTGCAGACGATGCAGCGCGGGTAACCGCTACAGTCTGCCGGATCGGTCCGTTTTTCCCACACACTGCCATTCCACTCCCAGGTGTCTTGCCGCGCTGGGTTACTGGTGTTCGATTCTCTGCCGCCGAATAGGACTGTCACTTTTCGTTTGGCATCGTAGGCAAGAGCGTGCCCACCGCGCGCCGGAGGATTACCAGCCGCTGGGGTCTTCTCGCTCCATCTTCCGGTCCGTTCATCGCGCTCCCATGTATCGTTGTATTCCACCAGAGAACCGCGGCCGCCAAAAAGAACGGTGACATAACTATCGCTGTCATAGGCAAGCGCGTGCATGAAACGCGCCGGCGGCCTCATCGTGCTTGGGGTCCGATCGGTCCATGCACCTGCGCTGCCGTCCCACTCCCAAGTAGTCTTCTGATACATAGAATTTCGGAATCCGCCGAAGAGAATCGCCTTCCCTGCATCGTCGCAGGCCATGTCGTGTTCCTTGATCGCTCCGGGGCTCGGCTCTTCAAACGACACCGGGGACCATGTCCCGCGCTGCTCTTGCGCATCCCATGCCCATTCCCACAGGTCCTCATAGGTGAGCGCGGCACCACCGCCGCCATAAAGGCCGAACCGTTCGCGCAACCGGTCATAGACAATCGCATGGTTTTCGCGCCCCTGAGGCTTTGGGGCAGGTGTGGTCCGATTGGTCCATGTTCCCTCGGGACCGTTCGCGCCATCGTACTCCCAAATGTCGTCGAAATAAGTATGGGGAGGGAACGGCTGATCAAGACCGCCGAACACCATGACAACACCGCGCACACTGTCGAACGCCATCCGGTGGTTGTAGCGCGCCGGCGGCGGGTTATCGGGAAAGCGCTGTGTCCATGTCCCCTCGTTCCCGTCCCATTCCCACAGATCCTGTTTGGCCACTCCCGCCATGCCGCCGAAGAGCACCACCTTGCCGCGCAGGCTGTCATAGGCCAGAGCAAAATCAGAGCGCATCCACAACTCGCTCGGGTAAGGAACGGGTGTCCGTTCGGTCCATGTTCCGGCATCGCCATCCCATTCCCACACATCACTCACTCGTTGGAGACCGGTATGCCCCCCCATCACGACCACCGTACCGCGCCTGCTGTCGTAGACCATGCGGTGGTCGAAGCGCGCACTCGGACCATACGCCGGAGTCCGGTTGGTCCATCTTTCGCTCGCCACATCATACTCCCATAGTTCGTTGGAGGCGCCACTATTGGTGTATCCTCCAAAAAGAACCACCCTGCCGCGGCCGCTGTCATAGACCATCGCATGTTCTGCCCGTGCGAAAGGCGAGATGCCGTCGCTGGCAGATTCGGTCCAAACCTGCTCCGCCGTTTGGGTCACGGGAAGAGCGTTGATCCATCCGAGGAGCATGTATTCCTCCGCGGAGGCCTCACGGACGATGGCCGGATCCTGAGTCAGAGCGGAGAGCCAATGCGGCGTTTTGGTGAAGAGATGCGGATTCTCGATGGTGCTCCCCGGCTTTTTGTAGCCCGCCGTGGCGGTCCACTCGACATCGTTCACCCGTATCATCCCGCTGTGGTTGCAGGCGCCGTCCCACGCGACGAGATGCACCACCGTCCGGTCGGCGCCGTCGAGTCTCATCTCGGGGAAGGTGCCACCGCTCACGGCCGCCATCCCTATCTTGGCCGACATCTCGGGGGCCGGCACAGGGCCCATCTCATAGGCGGCCACCGCAACGGTGTCGCCGTCCACCGCATCGGGACCCGCCGTAATGCTGAAGTATCTCGAACCGCCGGTCGCGTTGCTTCCCCACGGGATGCGACGGTACATTATCTTGCCAGCCGTCATGGTATCGGGCGGGTTCGGCAAGGAGACATCGACCGAGAGGTTCGGACTCACGAGCGGGGTAACGGTCGCTTCGTTGCCCCACCGGTCGGTCATCGCCACGGTGAAGGTGTGCTCCCCCGCCACCGTGAGGCCGTCCGTATCGGCGCGGTAGACCATCACATACTCGCCCGACTCGCGGTCATTGTAGGCGAACGGTATCTCCTGTCCTCCCCTCACGGCGTAGACCTCGTCGGCCCGCGACCCCTTGAGAGGCTCGCTCACCGCGAACTGCGCCCGGATGACGGTCCCGTTGGTCACCTCGGTCACCTGCGCGGGAGCGAGCGGACAGCCCTCCGGCGGGGTCAGCGTAAAGAAGGCGGTTCCCGTCACGGTCGGCGGCAGGAA
Source organism: uncultured Spirochaetales bacterium (assembly GCA_964398245.1). Classification (GTDB taxonomy): domain Bacteria; phylum UBP6; class UBA1177; order UBA1177; family JAKLFG01; genus CALITV01. The sequence continues at coordinate 5,775 of CAYNMQ010000071.1, forward strand.
GTCGTACACAAGACTCTTCGAGGCGAAGTCGCCGTTCCCGGCGGCATCGCCGGTCGTCACTTTCGCAAGGTCGCCCTCCATCCGGGGATTCGCTCCGCCTGCCGGGTCAACGACGGTCACGGCACAGACATACGACGGCCCTGCGTACGCGGTGCAGTTCCCCTCCGTGATGTCGGCGGCGCCAAGTTCCACCTTGAGGACATCGACTGGTTCGCTGAGGGAGAACGATATCTTCATTTCCTTGTAACCGGTCACCGCGCTGAAGGTCGTTTCGTCGGCGGCACAGGGATCGTCGGTCGCGTCGTCATGACAAACCAAAAGGTCGGCGATCGTCGGGGTGGTGAGGTCTATCGTGAAGGAGCCGATGGTCGGGTTGGCAACCGGATTACCGGCGGCATCGTTCGCCGCGAGGGTGAGGACATAATGTCTCTCGGTTTCGGTACCTGCGACGGAGTATTCATAGGCGAACCGCTGCGGATCGCTCCCGTCGTCGGTGCGCGTGAACGAGAGTCCGTCGCCGCCGAAGACTGCGTTAGCCACCGGTTCGTCGAAGGTGACGACCACCTGCACCGTGGTCCCGTTCTTTGCCGCGGTCGGGGTGACCAACTTACTGACCATACGCGGCGCCGTCCGGTCAATATAGACCGTTCCATGCGAGGTGGTCGTCCCGTTCGCACTCGCGTCGGTGAGGGTGATGCTGATCGTCTCGATGCTGTCGGCGCCACTGCCGCTCGCCGTGTAGGTGCAGGTGTAAGAGAGGCCGTCGCCGCTCGTGCAATTGGCGGTCGCCGTCCCAACCTTCACCACGACGCTGTCGCCTGCGTCGTTCATCGTCTCGCTCGCCGTGAACGATATCGTCGCGCTGTCGCCCGGTTTGATGCGGTTCGGCATCACATTCACCACGCCTACTACCTCGGGAACGCTACTGTCGCTGATGATGCCGGTGATGGAAACCTGCGGCGCCGCGTGGCCTACCACATCGCTCGCATCGGCAGTGAGGTGGTAGGTACCGTCGGGAAGCGTCGGGTAGGTGTAGATGAACGAGAGACCCTGCGTCTCGGTGTTCGTCGGAGCGACGGGGTTCTCGTCCGCATCACGGAGTACGACGGTCGGGATGCCGCTCAGTTCCTCCGAAGCGTTTATCGTCACTTGGAGCGTCTCGCTCGCGTTCAGCGTCTTGTCACCGGGGACCACCTGCGCCGTGAGCGTCGGCGCCGTCCGGTCAACATATACCGTGCCGGCCGTTTCGGTCACCGCATTACCCGCAAGATCGCTGAAGGTAACGGTGAGCGTCTTCACTTCGTCGCCAGTCCCTGTCGGGGCACTGTAGGTGCAGGTGTGGGGACCTGTCCCCGTGCAGGCGACCCCATTCAGTTTCAGGCCCGTTATCGGTTCGCTCGGGTCGCTCACGGTAACGGTCGCACTGCCGCTGCCCGATATCCTCCCGGGGGTCGGTGCGCCGAGCGTCACGGTCGGATAGGTTATATCGGCGATGTAGTTCTTCGTGGCGGCGACTGAAGAGATGTTTCCCACAAGATCGGTACCTATCGCGGTGATAGTGTGTTCTCCGTCGGTCAATGGAGGATGGTAGACCCACGAGTTCCCCTGCTTTTCAGGGTCGCTCAGCGTCATGCTGTCGAGGGTTACGATCGGATCAGCACCGAGAAGTTCGTCAGCAAGGACAGTGATGATGAGTTGGTCGGTCGCATTGTAGAGATCCTTGTTGGTGGATATGGTGAGCGTCGGCGCCGTCCGGTCAACATAGATGGTGCCATGCGAGGTGGTCGTCCCGTTCGCACTCGCGTCGGTCAGCGTGATGCTGATGGTCTCGATGCTGTCGGCGCCACTGCCGCTCGCGGTGTAGGTGCAGGTGTAAGAGAGGCCGTCACCGCTCGTGCAATTGGCGGTCACCGTCCCCACCTTCACCACGACGCTATCGCCTGTGTCGTTCATCGCTTCGCTCGCCGCGAACGATATCGTCGCGCTGTCGCCCGGTTTGATGCGGTTCGGCGTCACATTCACCACGCCCGTCACTTCCGGGATGCTACTGTCGCTGATGATGCCGGTGATGGAAACCTGTGGCGCCGCGTGGCCTACCGTGTCGGTACCGTTCGCGACAAGGTGATAGGTCCCGTCGGGAAGCATCGGGTAGGTGTAGATGAACGAGAGACCCTGCGTCTCGGTGTCCGTCGGAGCGACGGGGTTCTCGTCCGCGTCGAAAAGGAGAACGGTCGGAGCACTGTTCAGTTCTTCCGAGGCATTTATCGTCACTTGGAGCAGTTCACTGGCGTTCAGCGTCTTGTCGCCGGGGACCACCTGCGCCGTGAGCGTCGGCGGTGTCCGGTCAACATAGACCGTGCCCGCCGTCTCGGTGACGGCGTTGCCCGCTTCATCGGCGAAGGTGACGGCGAGGGTGACGACCTCATCGCCCGCCCCTGCCGGAGCACTGTAGGTGCAGGTGTAGGGACCGGTCCCCGTGCAGGCGACGCCGTTCATCGTGAGGTCCCGTATCGGTTCGCTCGGATCGCTCACGGTAACGGTCGCGTTGCCGGTGCCCGATATTCGCGCGGGGGTCGGTGTGCCGATGCTAACGGTGGGGAAGGTCAGGTCAACGGTGTAGTTCTTCTCGACCGGTTCTTCCGGCGTGTTGCCCACGAGGTCGCTCGCCGTCGCTGTGATGGTGTGCTCTCCGTCGGCGAGCGCGGGGCGGTAGACCCACGAGTTGCCCATCTTCTCGGGGGCGGTGAGAGCCGTCCCGTCCAGTTTCACGAGCGGCTCGCCGCTCAAGGTCTCGGTCGCGTTCACCGAGATGAGCAACTGATCGCTCGCGCTCAGTTTCTCCTTGTTGGTCGAGATCATGAGAACAGGCGGCATGGTATCGAGAAAAATTGTCTTACTGGTAGAGAGCGATTCGAAACCTATGGCGTTAGCGAGTTTGAGCGCCACGGTGCGCGAGCCGTCGCTCGTGACGGGGAGACCGTCATTGAGGTCGTGTTCTGCGATGCGGTAGGCGCCGTCCGTTCCTTTTACCGGTTTCGGGAGCATTTTCTTCCCTACCGCGAAGCCGCTGTCGTTCGCCACGATGACGGTGTCGAAGCTGTCGTTCGGGGCGGTGAACGCTATCGTGATATGACTCTTCGGTGTCTTAAATTCGGTCGCCCCCCCTATCTCAACCTCTTCCCCTTCCGCATCCTCGTAGTAGAGCGTGATGACCGGCGCTCCCGGCTTGTTCTCGTCCGAGAAGGCGGGGCCTTTCTGCATCACGCACCCGCTCTCCACCTCGGTCACCTTACCACGCTTCAGCGTGAACTCCTCAGAGGTGCAGTAGAATGCCACATTGTCCTGCCGCGCCTCGGGGGCGTCCTCCGCACCGATGATGTCGTCGTCCCCCTTCGCCTCACCGAACCGCAGGGTGAGCGTCAGGGTCATCGGCTTCCCGTACGGCAGGGAGTCGAACCGCAGAACGCTCCCTTCCTCTCCCATCCACGCGGGACCGGTCGTCTTTTTCTCGTTCCCGTAGGTCAGTTCTGCCCACGCGAAGAGCAGTGACAAGTCAGGCGGCGTTATCGCGTTCCCTTCTTCATCGCTCCAGGTGTAAAGGAGCCGGAGTCCGCCCGGCTCGTTCGTGGTGCTGGAAAAGGTTGCCAGAAGCGCCGCACCAATAACGGCCCCAAGAAAACACCGCCCTTTCATTGTCATGTTTCCCCCCGTCAAATGGGTCAAGCGATTTTACACAAACTGCTTTTTTTTCGCAAAAAAACAGTCCCGTT
>CAYNMQ010000072.1:0-2671 GCA_964398245.1 uncultured Spirochaetales bacterium
GGTCAGTACGCCGGCATTGATTGGAAAGAGGGCGGCAACAACGATATGTTCAAGGGCATCATCATCGGGACCTACTGGGGCTGGAGCGTCCTCAAGAACAGCAGCGATCCGCGTGCGCCGTCGCTCAAGAACCGGATGCTGAATGCGCTCATCCGTCTGCATGACAACTGCCCGATCGCCCAAGATTTGCGGATGAATCAACTCGTGACCTCGCTTCTGCTCTACATGATGACCAAGGGCACGCTTGCCGAGGCTATCTACAAGAACGAGAGTCAGACCATCTGGAGTTATGTGCAGGAGTACATTCAAAAAGGTGGCATGCCGATAAACGAATACGGTATCAGCGACTGGTCGGGCAACCATCTCGGCGTGTGGGAATTCTTCATCCTGCGCGAGGCCTACGCGGCGGTCGGTGATGGTACGCGGGTTAGTGACATGGAAGCGGCGCTCTACGAAAAGGGCGACGCCATGCGGCCAGCGCGGCAGGGGCTTTTCCAACTCATCGTCGGCGCACTCGGCGTGCCGCAGTCGCCTGATGACATCGCCTCGGGCATCGAGCGGCTCTATGAGGTGCCCCTCGTTCGTGGGCTCTACCCGGTCGACCGTCGCTGGAGTCCTGACTTCTGCGTTTCACCGATCCCCGAACTCTTCTGGAAGAACGATTGGACAACCTCCGACCGCACCCAGAGTCTGCGCGCCTATCCGCTCTACGAGATGGGGACTTCAAGCTACTACTGGAAAGACAACATCTACAAAGGCATCCGCGGCGGCGTCGGCACCGGCGGCGACACCGGCCTCGATTTCCTCGCCGGCTACTGGTTCGCCCGAAGGTATGGGCTCATCTCCGAAACAGACTGAAAGTTCGGTTGAGAAGATTTCTATTTGAACGCCCAATCGGTCCCGGTGGGCGTGTCTTTCACGGCGATCCCCATCGCGTCGAGTTTCGCGCGCACTTCGTCGGCGGCGGCGTAGTTCTTCGCGGCGCGATGGGCGTTCCGCTCCGCAATGAGGGCGAGGATGGTGTCGCGCGAGAGGTTGTAGCGAGCAAGTTGCCGTTCCCGCACCGCCTCGCGCAGAAGCGCCGGATCGTCCTGCAGGATGCCGAGTATCGCGCCCGCCTCGCGGATCGCGGCGATCGCGGCGGCCGCCTCTCCGGCGGCAGGGCGCGTCTTCTTGGTCGCGAGCGCGTCGTTGAGCGCTTTGCCGAACGAGATCATCGCGGCGATGGCGCGCGGCGTGTTGAAGTCGTCGTCCATCGCCTCGCCGAACTCGGCGACGAACGCTCGTGTCCGATCGGTGGGCGTTGGAGCACTGTCGCCGGCGACCGCCGCGAGCGCCGCGACCGTCTCGGCGAAGTAGGTGAGCCGTCGCTCCGCCTCATCAAGCCCGCCGTAGGAGAAATCTATCGGTGTCCGGTAGTGCGTCGAGAGCATGAACAGGCGTACCGCCTCGGGATGGTAGCGCGCGAGCAGGTCGTCAACGGTGATGAAGTTGCCGAGCGACTTGGACATCTTCTCGCCCTCGACCGTGAGGAAGCCGTTGTGCACCCAGTACTTCACGAACGGCTTGCCGGTCGCCGCCTCCGACTGCGCGATCTCGTTCTCGTGATGCGGGAAGATGAGGTCGCGGCCGCCGGCGTGCTTGTCGAAACTTTCGCCGAGGTAGCGCATGCCCATCGCCGAACACTCGATGTGCCAGCCGGGGCGCCCTTTTCCCCACGGAGATTCCCACCACGGCTCGCCCGGTTTCGCTGCCTTCCAGAGCGCGAAGTCGAGCGGGGCGCGCTTGCCCGGCTCCGGCTCGAAGCGGGTCCCGGCAAGGAGTTCCTCGATATTGCGGTTCGAGAGTTTCCCGTAGCCGGGGAATTTGCTCACGGCGAAATAGACCGAGCCGTCGTCGGTCGCGTAGGCGAATCCCTTGGCGATGAGTTTCTCGACCAGCGCGATGATGTCGGCGATGTGTTCGGTCGCCTTCGGCTCGATATCGGGACGCAGACAGCCGAGCGCGTCAACGGCGCGGTAGAAGGCTTCGATGTTCTCGGCGGCGAGCGCATCGCACGAAATGCCGCGCTCGTTCGCCCGCTGGATTATCTTGTCGTCCACATCGGTGAAGTTGCGCACATAGGTGACGGTATAGCCGCGGTGGCGCAGATGACGGACGATCGTGTCTATCGCGATCTCCTTGCGCGCATGGCCGATGTGCGGCTTGTCATAGACCGTCATGCCGCAGGCGTAGAGACCGATCCGGCCGCTCCGGAGCGGAGCGAGATCTTCCTTCTTCTCGGAGAGGGTGTTGTAGAGACGGAGCATGGGGTTCTCCCAATAGCAGACCATAGCGAAAGGCATTATAGTGCCCGGGGACATCCTGTCAAATCGCGGCACGGCCGCCGCGGCTTTTGTCTCAATAAAGTTGCAATTCGATACAATAACTGAACAATATCTTAGAGATACGGAAACAACGATGCGCGCCATCCTAAATGGAGCTCCGCGCTCCTAATAATCAACTGAACGATTTTGCTTGCGAAAAACTTTGGCGGAATAGTTGACTCTCCCCAGCGATGGTGTACTATACCTCTTGCACCCCACAAGATGTTGTGGTGCAAGCGTGAATCAACGGCATTGACGATAGGTGACTCACGGGGGACAGAACAATGCAGTCGCGTACTTCGATT
>CAYNMQ010000072.1:2681-3820 GCA_964398245.1 uncultured Spirochaetales bacterium
CGCAGAAGATCGCCGACGCGATCTTCAAGGCGGTACAGTCGGTCGGCGGGAACGACCGCGCCCTTTCGGAAAAGATAGCCGACAAGGTGGTCGGCTACCTCGAGATCCTTTATAAGGACGGCGGCTATCCCTCGGTCGAATCGGTGCAGGACCTCGTCGAGAAGATCCTCATCGAAGAGGGTCACGCAAAAACGGCCAAGGCGTATATCCTTTACCGCCAGAAGCGGGCGGAGCTGCGCCGTTCGCGCGAGGTATTCAACGAGGCGAACAAACTGCTCGACAACTACCTCACCCGCGAGGACTGGGAGGTCAACGAGAACTCGAACATGACCTACTCGCTGCAGGGGCTCAACAACTACATATCGAACGCCTTCACGAAGCATTACTGGCTCCACAAGATATATCCGCAAGAGGTGCGGGAGGCGCACGAACGGGCCGATTTCCATATCCACGATCTCGGTCTTCTCTCCGTCTACTGCTGCGGATGGGACCTCAAGAAACTGCTCCTCGACGGATTCCGCGGCGCTCCGGGAAAGATAGAGTCGCGTCCCGCCAAGCACCTCCGGACCGCACTCGGCCAGATCGTGAACTTCTTCTACACCCTGCAGGGGGAATCGGCCGGCGCGCAGGCCTTCTCCAGTTTCGATACCTACCTTGCGCCGTTCATCCGCTATGACGGACTCTCCTACGAGCAGGTCAAGCAGATACTGCAGGAATTCCTCTTCAACATGAACATTCCGACCCGCGTCGGCTTTCAGACCCCCTTTACCAACATCACGATGGACATCGTCCCGTCGGGACAGACGGCCGAGGAGCCGGTCATCATCGGCGGAAAACTCATGGATGCCCGTTACAAGGACTTCGAGCGCGAGATGGACATCTTCAACCGCGCCTTCATCGAGGTGATGACCGAGGGCGACGCGAAAGGACGCATCTTCACCTTCCCGATACCGACCTATAACATTACGAAGAATTTCGACTGGGACCGCCCCGTCGTCAAGATGCTCTTCGAAATGACGGCCAAGTACGGCATCCCGTATTTCGCCAACTTCGTGAATTCCGACATGTCGCCCGACGATGTCCGTTCGATGTGCTGTCGCCTGCGTCTTGACAATCGCGAGCTCCTCAAGCGGGGCGGC
>CAYNMQ010000072.1:3830-9499 GCA_964398245.1 uncultured Spirochaetales bacterium
CGTGACGATAAACCTGCCGCGCGCGGCCTACCTCGCGAAAGACGAGGACGACTTCAGGCGCCGCGTCGAGAACCTCATGAAGATAGGGAGCCTTTCGCTCGAGATAAAGCGCAAGATGCTCGAGCAGTACACGGCGGACGACCTCTATCCCTTCTCGAAGTACTATCTCTCCGATGTCTATACGCGCACGCAATCGTACTGGAGCAACCACTTCTCCACGATCGGTCTCGTCGGGATGCACGAGGCGGCGCTCAACCTGCTCCATGTCGGCATCCAGACGCCCGAAGGACGCGACTTCGCGCTCAGGACGCTCGCGTTCATGCGCGAGGTGCTTGCCGAACTGCAGAAGGAGACGAAGCATCTCTACAACCTCGAGGCGACGCCGGCGGAGGGAACCTCCTACCGTCTCGCGATCAAGGACAAGAAGGAGTTCGGCGACATCATCACCTCGGGCAAAGAGGAACCCTATTACACCAACTCGAGCCAACTGCCGGTGGACTTCTCCGACGATGTCTTCGAGGTGCTCGAACATCAGGACGCGCTCCAGACCTCCTATACCGGCGGCACGGTGGTGCACCTCTTCGTGGGGGAGAAGATAGAGAGCGGCGAGGTCTGCAAGCGACTCGTGCGGAAGATCGCCGGCCGCTATCGTCTGCCGTACTTCACCATATCCCCGACATTCAGCATCTGTCCGGTGCATGGTTATATCGCCGGAGAGCATAAGGAATGTCCCCATATGATCGCCTCCGATGAGGCTCGGACGACTGCGACGGTACAACCATCTGCGATAAACTGAAACTGAAGGAGGATCCTCATGAGCGGCAAGAAGGTCGCCTGCGGCCAGAAGACCGAGATCTACAGCCGTGTGGTCGGCTACTATCGTCCGGTGCAGAACTGGAACAAGGGGAAGCGTGAAGAATTCGGCCTGCGCAAGACATTCAGCATGGCCAAGTCGGTCGTCGAGGAACCCGCCGCCGAACCACGGCGTTCCTGCCCGGCAGAGTCTCCTGAGGAGCGGGCGATAGCCGCTTCCGCCTGACATCGTCCATGACCGCAGGTCCGGCGGGAACGCCGATTGTCCCGGCGGAGATCCGTTGCGCCGGCTTTCAGGGGACCACCCTCATAGATTTCCCCGATCGCGTCGCCGCCATAGTGTTCGTTCCGGGATGCAATCTGCGGTGCCCCTATTGTCACAACGGGGCGCTGTTCGAGGTCGCCGACGAGGACCTCATGCCGCCGGAGGCGCTCTGGGAGGAGATAGAACGGCGCCGCGACTTCATCGAAGGGGTCGTCATCACCGGCGGCGAGCCGTCGCTGCACCCGGAGCTGGTCGCCTTTGCGCGGGCCCTCCGTGAGCGGGGGCTCGAAGTGAAGCTCGACACCAACGGGCTCGACCCCGCGTTCGTGAGGACGATGCTTCCGTTCCTCTCCTGTGTCGCCGTCGATCTCAAGACGACACCGGAACGCTACCATCTCCTCGGAACGAGAGCGGGCGCCTGCGATCTCCGCGAGCGGCTTCGCGCGACGAAAGAGATCCTCTCAGCCGCGCAGTGCGCGGTCGAGTACCGCGTCACCATGTATCCCGGCGTCGTTGACGGGGTCGAGACCCTTGAGGCGATGATGGCGCTCGTGCCGGCGAACGCGATCGTATATCTCCAGCAGTTCGTCCCCAATCACGCATGGAGCGACGAGGCGCAAAAGACGCCTCCCTTCTCCGCCGCGGTGATCAGGGAGATGGCCGGGGAACTGCGCCGGCGGACCGGACGCGACGGCATTTATGTGAGGGACTATTCGTAAGACCGGCTGCGCTAGCGCCGGCACGCGCCGTCCCGCTTCTTCCCGGCGGAAGAGGAAGCCGCCGCCGGGGCCGGCGCCGGTTCCGGATCGTTGCGAAGCGCCCGGATGAGGAACCACAGCCCGATGGCGATGAACGGCAGAGAAAGCCACTGTCCCATCGTCAGCGTCGCGCCGATGCGATACTCCTCTTGGAACTCTTTTATGAATTCGATGAAGAACCGGAAGGTAAAGTAGAGCGTAAGGAATATCCCCGAAAAGATGCCGGGGCGATTCTTCCCCTTGAGGAGATAGACCGTAAGCAGAAGCACCGCGAGCACCGTGAGTCCTCCGAGCGCCTCGAAGAGTTGACTCGGGTAGCGGACCGGCCAGTAGGCGATGAGGCAGTTGATGTCTCCCCGCTCGCAGGTGACGCCGGCGGCGGCGGCCGCCTTTCGGGCGATATCGAGATCGTCGGGGTTGCGCAGGAACTTGACACCCCACGAGACATCGGCGATGCGCCCGACGATCTCGCTGTTCATGAAGTTGCCGATGCGCACGAGCGTCGCGCCGACCGCCGCCGCGAAGACGATGGCGTCGCCGAGTTTCACGAAGGGCATTTTATGCTTCCGGATGAACCAGATGGCGGTGAGAAAGAGTCCGAGCGTGGCGCCGTGGCTCGCGATGCCGCCTTTCCAGACCTTGATGATCTCGCCGGGGTTGCTCAGGTAGTAGTCGGGTTCGTAGAAGAAGCAGTGAACGAGCCGCGCGCCGACGATGACGCCGAGAACGCCCCAAATGAGATATTGTTCCGCTATCTTCTCGGGGTAGCCGTAGCGGGCCAGTTGCTTCTGAAAGAGCCAGTAGCCGATGAGAAGCGTGAGCCCGAAGAGGATGCCGTAGTAGCGTAGCTGAAGCGGCCCCAAAGTTACGATGGTAGGGTCGATGTTCCAGATGAACGCGTTCATGCAGGCTCCTTTCTTTTTACCGGTGAGATAACAGTTATCGAAGCGGTTCGACCGAGAAGAAGAAGGTCGCCTCGACCGATGCCTTGAAGGTGCCACCGGGGCGTTGCGACCCCGGTTTTATCTTGTACCACGATTTGATGCCGATCTGGAAGTCGAGGTTCTTTATCGCCTTTTGAAGAATGTTGTTGCCGTCGTAGGTGTAGATGAGTTTCAATGTGTCGCCCTCGGCGACTTCGTCGTTCCCGAAGGTGCCGACCCAATAGGGGTTGATGCCGGTCTCCGGGTCAACGGTATCGGCATAGAAGTCGGCGGGGTTGCGGTCCTCGGAGAAGTCGGTGCCGGTGCATACGAGGTTATCTGCGTCGCCGGTGCAGTCCTTGACCGGCTGGACGAAAAAGGAGGCGCTCATGGTAAAGGAGGTGTCTTCCGGGTCTGCGTTTTCGCTGAACGAGAGCCCCTCCGGTTTCTCGGAGATGGTGAGCCGCAGTTCGTCGAGCGTGGCGGAACGAATCTTGTTGAGGAGACTCTTGTACTTTGCCAGTTTTTTGTTGTTCGAGAGTTGTATCGCCTTCGGGGTGGTACGGTGGGTGATGTAGAGGTAGGGACGCTTCTGTTGCCACGCATCCTTTTCGGCAGCGCTTAACGACGGATCGAACGGGTCGAAAACGCCGTCCTTGTCGGTGTCGACGCAGTAGGTGTCGAGCGCCCGTATCTCCATGTGGACATCGGCGAACTCGAACTCGGTAGTGACGCCCTGCGTCTTGTATTTGACGAAGTCGCAGATGCTGAAGGTCAGTTGTTGCTGTTCCGTCTGGGTATTGCCATTGAAGGGCGCGATCACGGTGGTGGTGATGGTGACCATTTCGCCCGCTATCAACTTGAGCATGTTGTCGAGCGAGAGGGTGGTATCCACCGATATCTCGGAGCCGGCCGGAAAGGCCGAGGTGTCGGCCTTCAGTGTGACGAGCGTGTCGGTCTGTTGGTTGATGGCGGTGTTGAGGTTGTTCATTGCTTGGTCAATGCTGATGGAGTACTCCTCCGGCTTGTCCTTGTCGAAGGGGTAGTGGACCGATATATCGGTGCTGATGACATCGCATCCGATGAGCGCCGTAAGGGCGGCAAGTATCCCGAGGAAACGCATGTGACCCTCCGATGATCTGTTTCGAACAAAAGAATAGTATGCGTAAGAACGGCGAAAAGCAAGCAAAAGAAACGCGGTTGCGTTCGAGTCGTGTGTCGGTATACTGTTTCTCGTCAACGGAGAAGAGGGAGGTGTGTCGTGAAAAGGGGTTGGGTGTTTCTTTTCGTGTTCTTGGCGGTGTTCCTGTGCAATCTGTCGGAGCGGCCGGTGAGCCGGTCGGACGATGCGCGGGAGCGGTTCCTTTCGATGGTGTCGGCCTGCGCCGAGGCGGCCAAGGCGAAGCCGGGGCCGTGCCAACTCTACGGCAAGATCCAGTATGTCGAGCACTTCCCCGATGTGACGGTGAAGATCGTCGAGAACTTCCCCGCCCTCAAGGTGAAGGTGGTCGAGAACTTCGCCGACATCAAGGTCAAGTTCGTCGAGAACTTCCCCGGGTGCGGGAAGTAAGCAACAATCTCTCGCATCTTTAGTTGCAAAAAATCTCTGCTCCTATACAATGGGGACCGACGGAGGCAGGAATGAGTAAGCCGACTCTCAAAACAGCGCAGGAATGGGCCGGTCAGGCGCAGTACGATATCGAAACCGCCCTTTCGCTGTTGAAAAGCAAGCGTCGTATCTACTGCGTTTTCATGTGCCATCTCGCGTTGGAAAAGATGCTGAAGGCGGTCTTCGCGAAGAAAAAAGGCGACTACCCGCCGCACACCCATGACTTGCTTTTCCTTGTCAAACAGTGTCCCGTCGAATTCACCGACGAGACATTGGGCTATTTCGTGGAAGAACTGAACGGGTTGAGCATTCCGACCCGCTATCCCGATCAGTTGCAGGCCATGCTCAGGCGGTTCACCCCGAAGAAGACCGAGGAGATATATCGTTCCACCAAGAAGGTACTGTCGTGGTTAAAAAAGAACTATCTCAACTGAAGCGGACGCTTATTGCTCTCCTGCTGGAGAGGGGCATTTCTCCTGACGCGCTTCTTCTTTTCGGATCGGCAGCCGCCGGCGTCGCCCGTCACGACAGCGACATCGACCTCATCATCGTTTCCAAAAGTTTCCGCAACAAGGATCTGTTCCGTCGCCTTGCGATGGCCAAGGGACTGCACGCCAAGTTGATCGATATCTTCGGGAAGCCGTTCGATATCCTCTATTTCTCCGACACCGAATGGCGAAGAAACGAATCGCTCATCATCGCCGAGGCGAAGGCGACCGGCAAGATACTTCATCAAGCGGCGTAGGTTTTCAAAAGCAGTTCGTCGAGAACTTCCCCGGGTGCGGGAAGTAAGAACACAACCTTTTTCTTGCTCCGGTGACCGGTCCCAAGTATAGTTGCGGCGGTTACTGTGGAGTTGGCATGGCGCGCTATATCCTCGGTATTTCGGCGTTTTATCACGATTCGGCGGCGGCGCTCATCGCCGACAGCCGCATCATCGCCGCGGCGCAAGAGGAGCGCTTCACGCGGGTCAAGCAGGATGCGCGGTTTCCCATCCATGCGGTCAAGTTCTGTCTTTCCTATGGCGGGGTGGGGGTGAACGACCTCGCGGCGGTGGTCTTCTACGACAAGCCGCTCCTGAAGTTCGAGCGCTTGCTCGAGACCTACTATGCCTTCGCGCCGCGTGGCCTCAGGCAATTCCTCTCGTTCGTCCCGGTCTGGATAAAGGAAAAACTCTTCCTCAAGAAACTCATCCGCGACGCGCTGAAGGAGGCCTGCCCTTCGTGCGACCCGCAGAAGGTGAAACTGTTCTTTCCCGCACCCCCTCTCTCGCACGCCGCATCGGCCGTCTTTCCGTCGCC
>CAYNMQ010000073.1:0-9486 GCA_964398245.1 uncultured Spirochaetales bacterium
GTTCTCGCACCCCATAGAACTCGAGGTGCCGAAAGGGATCACCGCCGAGGTGAAGCAGAACGAGATCACGCTGGTCTCCGCCGACAAGCAGCTGCTCGGTGATTTCGCGGCCAAGATACGGTCGCTTCGCCCGGTGGAGCCCTACAAGGCGAAGGGTATCAGCTACCGGGGCGAAGTGGTCAGGCGGAAGGCCGGAAAAGCAGCGGCGAAGTAAATGAGGAGAAGGAGGCAAAGGCCATGAGCGGTGACATAAAACGACAGCGACGCGAAAGGAGAAAGGCATCTATCCGCAAGAGGATACAGGGAGGCTCAACGCGTCCTCGTCTGACGGTGTTCCGTAGTTGCAAGCACATCTATGCGCAGGTGATCGACGACACTTTGGGAAAGACCTTGGTAGCCGCTTCGACTACCGGCAAGGACTACAAAGAAGGACCGGGCGACAAGAAAGCCGATGCGGCGCGGGTGGGCGAGATCTTAGCGATGAAGTGCAAGGCGAAAGGCATCCAGCGGGTCGTTTTTGACCGGAGCGGCTACAGGTATCATGGCCGCGTGAAGGCGCTCGCCGAAGCGGCGCGAAAAGGCGGGCTGGAATTCTAAGTTCGAGATAGAGGCGAAAGCATGAGAAAGGAAAAGATCAAGCCGATCAACCCGGAAGGACTCGACCTTCACGAGAAACTCATCTATGTGAACCGCGTGGCGAAGGTCGTCAAAGGCGGCAAGAACTTCAGTTTCTCCGCGCTCATGGTGGTGGGCGACGGGCAGGGCCATGTAGGGTTAGGGCTCGGCAAGGCGCGCGAAGTGCCGGAAGCGATCAAAAAGGGGATAGCCCGGGCCCGCAAGAGCCTGCGCCGGGTCACCTTGTGTCGCGGCACGATCCCTCATGAAGTGGTCGGCGAATTCGGCGCCGGGAGAGTGTTCTTGCGCCCGGCCGCCCCGGGAACCGGCGTCATCGCCGGGTCGGCGGTGAGATCGGTGTTGGAAGCGGCGGGAGTCACCGACATTCTTACCAAGAGCATCGGTTCGAGTAACCCGCATAACATGGCCAAGGCGACATTCAATGCGCTTCTTTCGATGGAAAGCGTCGGCGATGTCCAAGCCAAGCGCAATGTTACCATTTCCCATTACCAAGTGAAATCAAAGGAGTAAGATATGCGTCTCCACGAACTCAAGCAGCCGGCCGGATTGAAGAAACGGAAGATCATCGGGCGCGGTAACGGTTCGGGGTGCGGGCGAACCTCGACGAAAGGGCACAAGGGGCAGATAGCGCGCGCCGGACGTTCGGTGCGCGCCGGTTTCGAGGGCGGCCAGATGCCGCTGGTCCGTCGTCTGCCGAAAAGAGGCTTCCATAACATCTTTGCGGCCGAAACCGTCGAGATCAACATCCGCTATCTGGAAAAGATGAACACTTCCGAGGTCATTGACATCGCGAAACTGGCCGAAATGGGGCTGTGCAAGGGAACCGAGAAAATGGTCAAGATCATCGGGCGCGCCACATTGAAGCATCCGCTTACCGTGAAGGTTCACAAATTCACCAAAGGTGCACGGGAATCGATAGAGAAAAGCGGCGGAAAGGCGGAGGAGTTGAGCCTTGATTAGCAGGATTCTTTCCAACATCTTCAAGATCCCCGACCTTCGGGAGCGTATCGTCTTCACACTCTTCATCCTCGCGATATACCGTCTTGGTATCTTCGTGACCACCCCCGGTGTCGACAAGCACATCATGGCCGACATCATGGCGACCAAAGGCTCGACCACGATCCTCGGCCTGTTCAACATGTTCTCGGGTGGCGCGCTCGAGCAGCTTTCTATCTTTGCGCTCGGGATCATGCCGTACATCAGTTCCTCCATTATCTTTTCGCTTCTTGCGGTGGTCATCCCACAGATCGGGGAACTTCAGAAGGAAGGGGAACAGGGGCAGAAAAAGATCACGCAATACACCCGTTACGGGACGGTGTTGCTCTGCCTGTTCCAGGGTCTCATGATGGCTAAGTTTCTCGAAAGCCTCACCGGCAAGGCGGGAGAAGTGGTGGTCCAGAACCCCGGCTGGTTCTTCCGGGTCATCACCGTCATCACGCTTACCACCGGCACGTTGTTCCTCATGTGGCTTGGCGAGCAGATAGCGGAGCGCGGCATCGGTAACGGCATTTCGCTTCTGATATTCGCCTCTATCGTCGCGCGGTTCCCGACCATGTTCGCCCAGTTGGCCAAGTATCTCCGCGAAGAGATGATAAAACCGTTCCATCTCGCGGTGTTCCTTCTGGTGATCGTCGTCGCGTTCACGGTCATCGTCTTCGTCGAGAGTTCCCGGCGCAAGATACCGATACAATATGCGCGCCGTGTCGCCGGCGGGCGCACGCTTCAGAACAGCTATCTGCCGCTCAAGATAAACACTTCGGGGGTCATTCCCCCCATATTCGCCTCGGCGCTGCTCGTCTTTCCGGCGACCATCGGCGGGTTCCTTAACGCCGACTGGATGGGGCCGCTCCAACGCCTGCTCAATTCGGGCAGTTGGCTCTATGAACTCCTGTATATCGCGCTTATCATCTTCTTCGCCTTCTTCTATACCTTTGTACAGTTCAAGACCGAGGACATAGCCGAGAATCTGAACAAGAACGGCGGCTACATACCCGGCATCCGTCCCGGCAAGGAGACGGTGGACTACATCAACAAGGTGCTCACCAAGATAACTTTCGGCGGCGCCATTTACCTTTCGGCGGTGTGTCTCATTCCCGACTTGCTCCGTAACAAGATGGGGCTTCCCTTCTATATGGGCGGCACCTCGATACTCATCGTCGTCGGCGTCGCCATGGATACCGCCTCCCAGATCGAGTCGTACCTTATCAGCAACAACTACGAAGGCTTCTCCATCGGAGGAAAGGGCTCCTTGGTGAAGAGCAGGAGCAGGTAACCGCCGATGACACCGTCGTACCGATATCTCTTCTTCCTCGGCAAGCCGGCGTCAGGCAAGGGGACCCAGATACGGCTCCTGCTCGAAAGGTTCGAAGGTCGCACCTTCTCGACCGGCGACGCGCTCAAAGATCATATCGCGCGCGGCACCGATCTCGGGAAGAGGGTGAAAGAGATCATCAACGCGGGCAAACTCGTGTCGGACGACATCGTCATGGAGTTGTTCCGCGACAGCGCCGAACGGCTTGGCCCGGCATCGGGCGACGCCCTCTTCATGGTAGACGGGTTCCCGCGCACCATCGGCCAGTACGACCTGCTTATGCGCTACCTCGGCGAACGGAAGATACCGGCCCTGTTCCTCTACTTCGCCGTGGAGGACGACCTCATCCTGCGTCGACTCGCCGGACGGCTCACCTGCAACGGTTGCTTCGCGCCGTTCACGGTGGGCCGCGATGGGGCGACGGAAGGAGGATCCTGCCCGCAGTGTCACACGGGGACCTTGATACGGCGCTCAGACGATAACGCGGCGACGATGGAGCGGCGTCTCAGCGAATACCGCGCTATGACCGCGCCGATGGTGGTTCACATCGCCTCGAAGGAGAAGGAACGCTTCCTTGAGATAGATGGCGCCCGGGCCCCCGGCGTCATCTTCGACGAACTCATGCTGAAGGAGCCGTTCCGCAGCATGAAGGGCAAACAGTAAGGACGGACGACACGGATGGCCAAGGAAGAAGGAATAGTCCTCGAAGGGACGATAGTGGAAGCGTTGCCCAACGCGATGTTCCGGGTCGAGCTCGAGAACAAGCATCAGGTGTTGGCTCATGTATCAGGCAAGATGAGAAAATATTTTATCAGGATCCTCCCGGGCGATCGGGTACAGGTGGAACTTTCGCCGTACGATCTCACCCGGGGCAGGATAATCCATCGCATGAAGACTTCTGCGGAGGAGAGGTGAACACATGAAGGTAAGATCTTCGGTCAAAAAAATCTGCTCGAAATGCAAGATCATCAAGAGAAAAGGAGTGCTGCGGGTCATCTGTGAGAACCCGAAGCACAAGCAACGGCAGGGATAATGTCGGCACATAACTAGATCAGGAGGTGTGTCTTGGTTCGTATCGCGGGAGTTGATCTTCCTCGGAAAAAGCGGATGGAGGTCGCGCTGACCTACATCTACGGTCTCGGCAGGTCGAGCGCTCGAGCGATTCTTGCGGAAGCGGGGATCGATGTCAATTTGAAAACCGACGACCTCAGCGAAGCGCAGGCGGCGAAGATACGCGATGTCCTCGAAAAGAATTACACGATAGAAGGGGACCTTCGCAAAGAGACGATCATGAACATAAAGCGGCTCATGGATCTCGGCAACTACCGGGGCCTCCGGCACCGTAAGGGCCTCCCCGTCCGCGGTCAGAGGACCCATACCAATGCCCGTACCCGCAAGGGGCGCCGCCGCAACATAATGAAGAAGAAGTAGTCGGAGGGCAGCATGGCTGAGCAGAAGAAAAAGAAGACCAGAAAGAACATACAGACGGGATTGGCCTACATCCAGTGCTCGTTCAACAATACCATCATCACGATCACCGATGTGAGCGGCAATGTGCTCGCATGGTCGAGCGCCGGCCTCAAAGGGTTCCGCGGATCGAAGAAAAGCACCCCCTACGCCGCGCAGATGGCGGCCGAGGACGCCGGAAAAAAGGCGAAGGAGTACGGTCTTCGTTCACTCAGCGTATATGTGAAAGGACCGGGGAACGGGCGCGAGGCGGCCATCCGCGGCCTCGGGAACGCCGGATACAACATCATGTTGCTTCGTGACATCACGCCGATACCCCACAACGGGTGTCGCCCTGCGAAGCGCAGAAGAGTGTGACGAACGGATCGCAAGCGTAAACTTTTGGTCTAAAAGGAGGAAGCTTTGGCGAAGTACAGAGAAAGCAGTTGTCGGGTCTGCCGCAAGGAAGGAGTGAAGCTCTTTCTAAAGGGTGAGCGGTGCCATTCCGGCAAATGCGCATTCGAGCGCCGGCCTTACGGTCCCGGCCAGCACGGCAAAGAGCGCAAACGCATTACCGATTACCGCATTCAGTTGCGCGAAAAGCAGAAGGTCAAGTGCATGTACGGCCTGCTCGAGAACCAGTTCCGGTTGTTCTATGACCGCGCCTCGAAGATGAAAGGCGCAACGGGCGAGAATCTGCTCAGCCTGCTCGAGCGGCGTCTTGACAATGTCATCTATCGTCTCGGCATGGCGGCGAGCCGCATGCAAGCGCGCCAGCTCGTCAACCACCGTCATTTCACCGTCAATGGAAAGGCGGTGGACATACCTTCCTATATCGTCAAAAAGGGCGATGTCATCGCCGTAAAGGAAAAAAGCCGCAACAGTGCGGTCTTCAAGGGAGCCCTCGAATATGCCGGTGAGCGCGCCCCCATTCCGGCGTGGCTTCAACTCGAGAAGGAGGCTTTCAAGGGGATCGTGCTTCGTGAGCCTGAACGCGCCGATGTCCCACCGGATATCAAAGAGAACCTCATCGTCGAACTTTATTCCAAGTAATACGCGAGGTGCGAGGGATGTATCGCTCGAACTGGACGACACTCATCATGCCCAAGGAAGGGCGGGTGGTGGACCAAAACGAGAACGGCACATACGGCAAGTTCGTATGCGAGCCGCTCATGAAAGGATACGGCATGACGCTCGGCAACGCCCTGCGCCGCATCCTGCTTTCCTCCATCCGCGGCTCGGCCATCGTGGCGGTGAAGATCAAGGGGGTCGAGCACGAATTCTCGACCATCCCCGGCATCAAGGAGGATGTGGTCAACATCTTTCTCAATCTTAAGCAGATCCGTTTCCTCGCGCACGAGGACAAGATGCATCACCTTGTCCTGCGCCGCAAGGGAAAGGGGAAAGTGACCGCCGGCGACATTCCCGAGACCGCCGCGATCAAGATACTCAACAAGGACCTCTATCTCTTTGAGATGGACAGCAGCGCTGAGGTCGAAATGGAGCTGCTTGTGATGTCGGGGCGCGGTTATGTCGCGTCGGAGGACCACGATCCGTCGCTGTACAGCGAAGGCTTCATCCCGCTCGACGCCTTCTTTTCGCCGGTCACCCGCGTCAACTACGCCATCACGGGGGCCCGCGTCAAGAACAGCTTCAACTATGACAAACTCACGATGGAGGTGGAGACCGACGGCTCGGTGACGGCGCGCGATGCGCTCGCCTACGCCGCGATGATCCTCCGCGAGCACACGAGGTTCTTCATCAACTTCACCATCGAAGAGCACGATGAGATGCGCGGCGGCGAGGGAAGCGAGGAGGTCAACTGGAACCTCTACAAGACGATCGACGATCTCGATCTCTCGGTGCGCGCCTACAACTGTCTCAAGAACGCCGGCATCCGCTATGTCGGCGATCTGGTGAAGAAGACCGAGGCTGAGATGCTCAAGACCAAGAACTTCGGTCGCAAGTCGCTCAACGAGATAAAGTTGATACTGCTCAACTTGGGACTTCACTTCAATATGGAGTTGCCTAATTTCCCCGACCAGCGGGTCATCGAGCAGTTGGAGAAGAAACGGGAAAAGGAAGGCAAGTAGGAGGCGTTCATGAGACATAGGAAGGACAACCGGCGGCTCAGCCGTCCAACCGCGCAGCGCGAGGCGCTGCTCACCGGCCTCTTGCAATCGCTCGTCAAGCATGGCCGTATCACGACGACGCTCGCCCGCGCCAAGGAACTGAGACGGCTCGCGGACCGTGTCGTTACCATCGCAAAACGACGCACGCATGCGGCTTATGTGCAGCTGACCAAGTACATCAAGTCGGAACGGGAGACGCTTATCCCGAAATTGATGGACGAGATCGCCCCCAAGTTCGAAGGACGCAATGGCGGCTACACCCGTCTCATAAAACTCGGCTTCCGTCGCGGCGATGCGGCGCCGACCGCGATCATCGAATATCTTTCCGAAGTGCTTACCGGTAAGCCGCTAGAGGAGGTCTCTGAGGAGAAAAAGCCCGCCAAGGCGAAGAAGCCGGTCTCCGCGAAGGCTCCGGCGACCAAGAAAACGGCGTCGAAGAAGGAACCGAAGGCGAAAAAGGAAGAGGAAGAGAAAACGCCGGAAAAGAAAAAGGCCGCGAAGAAGAAGGAGAAATGAGCAGCTTCACCGATAACGCATGTTCTCGCGGGGGATCGGCGACGGTCCCCCGCATTTTTTCTACGGGATAAGAAATGGTTGACCTTATCTGTACCGTCGTCTTTGTGCTCGCGATGGTCGCCGGGTATCTTGCCGGCGGTTTCCGTGAGATCGTCAAGGTGGCGGTGATGGCCGGCCTCATGGTGCTGTTCCTTCTGCCATCGGTGAAGTCAGCCTTTCTCATGTTCGGCCCCGCGGCGAACGGCGCCTTCGTCGTCGCTTTCGTCGCGGTCTATCTCGCCGCGTCGTGGCTTGTCGTCTGGCTTATGAAAGGGATCATCGAGTCGCGCGAAGGGACGGTGGGGAGCGTCAACAAGGGCGTCGGCATCGTCGCCGGGTTCGTGAAGGCGTCGCTCCTTATGGTGTTTGCCGCCTATATCCTCCGCTTCCTTTGGTCGAAGCGGATGCTCGCCGAAGTGAAGCCTTATCTCGACGACTCGTTCATCTTCTCCGTTGCCTCGGCGGTGCTCGATTTTCTCCTTTAGGGTCTCACCGATCACAGGCGACGAGGACATTCCTTCGGTAAGGCTTTAGATGGCGCGATTCGTAGGCTTGACTTCCGGCGAAAACGGCGTACAGTAAAAGATACCGAATCCCCGCCACTTTAAACGAGGGGCCTACAAGGGGCGAAGTGGTTTCCTTGTGGCGCGTTGCCACGGTCATGCTGATCCTTTCTTTTAACCTGCCCTGCCCCTCGGTCCTTTTTCCCGAGCCTAAACTTGACTCATTTCTTCTTCGGGGTCATCATACCTTCATCGAACGGCGAACCTAAAGAGGAGACGATCATGAAAGATCCGCGTATCACGAAATTGGCAAAGAATCTCGTTCACTTTTCTTGTCAGGTGAAAAAGGGAGAACGCGTGCTCATCGAGGTGAAGGATGAAGCGGCGAAACCGCTCGTCGAGGCGCTCGTCGAAGAGGTGCAGTCGGCCGGCGCGACGCCGTTCGTGAACCTCTACGATCAGCGCATCATGCGCAAACTCATCGCCGGGGCCTCCGAAGACTGGTTTTCCATCATGGCGGAGGTCGATCTTCTCAAAATGAAGAAGATGCAGGCGTTCATCGGCATCAATGCGCGGAACAACTCGTACGAGTTCTCCGATGTGCCGGGGCCGCAGATGAAGAACTACATGGCGAAATACGCTCACCCGGTCCACTTCGAACAGCGGGTAAAGCACACCAAATGGTGCATCCTCGCCTATCCGAATCCCTCGTATGCGCAGGCATCCAACATGTCCACCGAGGCGTTCGAGGACTTCTTCTTCAATGTGACGACGCTCGACTACGCCAAGATGGACAAGGCGATGGACCCGCTCGTGAAACTCATGAAGAAGACCGACAAGGTGCACCTGAAGGGCCCCGGGCGCACCGACCTCACCTTCTCGATAAAGGGGATCCCGATCATCAAATGCGCCGGCAAGATGAACATTCCCGACGGCGAGATATTCACCGCGCCGGTCAAGGATTCGGTGAACGGCGTCATCGAGTACAACACACCGACCGTCTATCTCGGCAAGAAGTTCGAAAAGGTCATTCTTACCTTCAAGAAGGGAAAGATCGTAAAGGTCGAGGGCGACAATGTCTCCAAACTCGAAGAGATATTCAACACCGACGAGGGGGCGCGCTATGTCGGCGAGTTCGCCATCGGCGTCAATCCCTACATCACCCGGCCGATGGTGGACATCCTTTTCGACGAGAAGATCGCCGGCTCGATCCACTTCACCCCCGGCAACTCCTACGATGAGGCGCCGAACGGAAACCATAGCGCCGTTCACTGGGATCTCGTCATGATCCAGACGCCCGAATACGGCGGCGGCGAGATATACTTCGACGGGAAACTGATCCGCAAGAATGGATTGTTCGTCCCGAAAGAACTGAAGGGGCTCAACCCGGAGAACCTCAAGTAATTCGTTTTCCCAAGGCGGCTCTCCCGATGCAGGCCGACCGCCGCTTCATGCGCGAACATATCGAGGAACTGCTTGCCCTTGAGCGGGAAAGTTTTCCCGACCCGAAGAACGGCAACCTCTTCTCTTCCGTTTACGATGAGGCGGCGACCCACATGCGCTATTTCGTGGCGCAGGATGAGCACGGGGCGATCGTCGGTTATCTTCTTCTCTCGCTTGCCGCGGACGAGGCCGAGATCGTCACGGTTGCGGTATGTCCCTCCCTGCGGCAGCGCGGTATCGCCACGACCCTTATGAGGGAGGCGCTCTCCATCGCCCGTGCGGGAGGTGCTTCGGCGTGCTACCTCGAGGTGCGCGAAAGCAACCTTCCGGCGCGCCATTTCTATGAAAAAATGGGGTTTGTTGTTGTGGGGCGGCGAAAAATGTATTATAGTGCTCCCGAAGAGGACGCGCTGGTGATGAAACTTTCGATGGAGCAGTCGTGCAACCCCGTACCCAACTG
>CAYNMQ010000074.1:0-9375 GCA_964398245.1 uncultured Spirochaetales bacterium
GTCGTCCTTCGCCTCCGCCTCTTTCCAGATGTCGGCATACTTCTGCTCGGCGATCTTGGTGTCGCAAAGATGTTCCATCTCCACGAGCTGTTGATCGTTCGGATAGTTGCTCCGCAGAGCGATGAGCATCTGCTTGGCGGGGCCGTACTGCCCCTGCTCGATCAGTTTCTGGACATCCGCCCGACGATCGGTCTCCTTCTCGCCCGAACAGGCGGGCATAACCAACATTCCGACAAGAAGCACGATCGCGACCGCCACTAATCTGTTCCGCATACCACACCTCCTCTCTCGGTTGCGAAAACCTCTTGTTTTTTATATTAACGGAGCGACTCGCCGCTTGTCAAATAAAAACCGGCCCGGCCGACGCCGGGCCCTTATGAACCGCGTTCGTGCTCTACCGGTCAGAACTCTGCGCCGCCCTGGATGCCGAAGTTGTAGAACCCGTAGTTGAAGACATCACTGCCGGAACCGGCCTTATTGATGATCTGGGACTGCGGCTGCATCAGGAAGGAAATACCGAAGAAGGACTTCACCGACTCGAGCTCCTTCGCAAAGAGGTTGATGCCGAACCCGAACCGCATCGCCATTGCATCCGGTTTGAAATAGTAGGTCTTAGTGGTTCCGGTCCCGGTATACCAAGTGAGGTAGTTGCCCTCGGCGGCCTCCTTGTTGTAGACACCCAGGTCGAGGTCGAAGCGGATGCCGAACTGCAGTTTGTCTATGAAGCCGTAATCTATCGAGAGATTGTAGGCCGGCATGAGCGAGAGATTCATGCCGCCGACGCTTCCATTGATCATCTTGCTCGACTTCGCCGAGAAATAGAGAAGCTGCATCATCGTGTAATCGAAGGTGAGCCATGTCTCGAACCCGGCGTAGGAGAATATCGCGCCGAGGCCGAAGCCGATGATCGGCACCTGCTTTTTCGTGGCGCCATCGTAATCGGTGCGATACTGGAATCCGAGCAGGGCGGTGATCATTTCGGAGCGGTAGCCGCCCTTGAAATAGAATCCCATCGTTTTCTGAGAATGCCAGAAGGACGAAATGGACGGGATCACACCGGTCCCCATCATGAGTTCGGCGACGATGCCCGAATCGTCACCCAAGTCGTAATCGAAACCAAGCGCCGCGCCGGCATCGGTCTCCGGAATATATCCCTCGACCGCGAGAAGCGGCCGGGTGCCGTAAGGAGTTCCGATCGCGACACCAAGGTGTTGATATTTGTCAAGGATGCTGTAGGCGGGGATCATCTTACCCGCGCGGAGCGTAAGCATGTCGAACAGTTTCATGCCGCCGTACACTTCATACGGCATGCCGTTCACAATGCTGTTGACCCAGTAGTTGTCATCCATAAGAGGGTTGTACTGGACCGCAGATCCATCCTTGGCCGCAAGGAGCGTCGGGTTGTTGGTGCGCACATTGATCGTCGCCTTCGCGAAAACGGCGTTCCCCCGGAACTCGGCGCCGAGGATCCCCTCGTCAACCGCGCCGTACATGAGCCCCTGCTTGAAGTTCTTGGCATAGGAGCCGAAGTTGAAGGAGCCTTTGACCATCGCGACCGGTTTGATACCGCTCGCCGGCTTCGGCGCCGGCTTCTTTTCTTCCTTCTTCTTGGTGCCCAGAAGATCCTCTACCGACTCTTTCTTCTTCGCCGGCTCAGCCTTCTTCGGCGGCGGCGGAGTTTCCTCTTCTTCCTCTTCCTCTTCTTCCTCATCGGCGTTGGGAGAGTCGCCGAGCAGGTCCTTTATCGCTTGGTCGCTTTCGTTTTGATTCCGTTTTTCTTTTTCCGAGGCCGACTTCTCGGCGTCGAAGTCGTCTTCGAAATCGTCCGCTGCGCAGAGCGCGAAAGGAAGCAGCATCATCGCAACGACGAGCGCCACTTTCATTGCCTTACCTACCATCACAAACCTCCGTTCGCTCTATGATCTTCCAAACGCTGCTCGTTCACCCTACGGAAGGAAAAGCAAAATTTCAAGTTTTTTCTCTCGCTTTCGCCCGCGGCGAAAGTTGAAACGCTTCCTCCTTTGTGGTAGAGTGCCCCCGTTTTTGATGATCCGTCGCACGCTTGCACGGAGGAGCAGGGAACGATGCGGTATCTCGTATATCGTGAGACATCCTTTGCTGCGGCCCACCGCCTGCGCAACTACCGCGGGAAATGCGAGAACCTCCACGGGCACAACTGGCGGGTCCGCGTTACCGTTTCTCGCGCCGGGCTGACCAAGGAAGGTTTCGTTATGGACTTCAAGGACCTCGATACCCTTGCGGCTCAGGTTCTGGAACACCTTGATCATCATGATCTGAACGCAGTTCCTCCTTTTGACGCCATCAACCCAACAGCCGAACACATCGCACAGTATATCTTCGAGAAACTCTCCGCTCTCGTTGCCGCCCACGACGGTGCCTGTCGCGTGGAGGAGGTCGCCGTGTGGGAATCGGAGAAATCCTGCGCCATCGTCGAGAGGGACCGATGACGATCCGGCGCAATGTGGCCCTCGTGATCATGAACGATGCCGGACATATCCTTATCGGGGAACGAAGCGACCTCCCCGGCGCATGGCAGCTGCCGCAGGGAGGCATCGACGCCGGTGAAGATGCGGAAACCGCCGGATGGCGAGAGCTGGCCGAGGAAACGGGGCTTGGCGCCGACGATGTGGCTCTGGTGACCAAGGCGGGACCGTTCACCTACCATCTTCCTTCCGGCGTCGTGTCGGAACGGGGTTTCTCCGGACAGGAACAGACCTATCTGCTCTTCCGCCTCACCGCTCCGGCGGCGATCCTTCGCCCGAACGAAGAGTTCCGCTCCTTCCGGTGGGCCCCGAGAAGCGAGGTGCTCTCCCTCGCCGTTTCGTTCAAACGCCCCTGCTACGAGGCGGCGTTCCGTGTTTTTTTCGGTGAACTGCCGTGAAACGCAAGCGAAGACTGTCCTCCCTTCTTCTCTGGGGAGCTCTTCTCGGGATCCTTTCCGTTGTCGTCGTGCTTTTCGTCGGGTATCGCATCATCAAGAGCCAGATACCGCACATCGAGACGGTGGCCGACTACAAGCCGGCTCAGGGGACCAAGGTCTATGCCTTCGATGGTCAGCTCATCGCCGAGTTCTATCAGGACAACCGGCGCAACATCGTCCCCTACGACAAGATACCGCGCCTCCTTGCGCTCGCCTTCGTCGCCGGCGAGGACGCCGAGTTCTTCAAACATAAGGGGGTCGATCCCATCGCGATGCTCCGCGCCGCCTTCAAGTATGCGACGACCGGCGTCAAACAGGGCGGTTCCACCATCACCCAGCAGCTCGCGAAATCGTTCGTCGGCACCGAGCGGACCTTCACGCGAAAGCTCAAGGACATGCTCCTCGCCATCGAACTCGAACGGCACCTGACCAAAGAGGAGATACTCTACCTCTACCTCAACGAGATCTTCCTCGGGAGCGGCGCCTACGGCGTCGAATCGGCGGCGCTCACCTACTTCTCGAAGCATGTCTGGGAGCTCGAGCTTCCCGAGATGGCGACCTTGGCCGGCTTGCCGAAGTACCCCTCCGAAGCCTCGCCCAAGGTGAACCCGGAGAAGGCAAAGAAGCGGCGTGACTATGTCCTGCGCCGCATGTTCGAGGAGAAGTACATCACCAAGGCGCAGTACGAGACGGCGCGTAACACTCCCCTTGCGGTGAACCCGATGCGCGAGGTGTTCCTCGACAAGGTTCCCTATTTTAGTGAGAAGGTGCGTCGTCACCTCCAGCAGACCTACGGTAACGAGAAGTTGTATCAGGAAGGGCTCGTCGTCTCGACCACCGCCGACCTGCGCGCCGGACAGATGCTCGACGATGCGCTCTATACCGGACTTCGCGCTCTTTCGCGGCGGCAAGGCTACGCCGGACCGCTCTACCGTATCGACCTTGCGAAGGAGCTCGACCGTTATATCACGCGCCACCGGAAGGAGTTCGGCGAGGTCAAGCCCGAGACGATGCGCCGCGGCGTTCTTTATCAAGGCGTGGTACTTTCGGCGGAGAAGAACGAGGCGCTCGTGCAGGTCGGCGCGGTCAAGCGACCGATCTACCTCAAACATCTTCAATGGGCGCGTCCCTACAACCCGCTCGGCGGATGGGCATCCATCGCCTCGACCGCGCAGGTGGTGAAACCGGGCGATGTGATCCTCGTACGCGCGACCGACACCGCCGGCGCAAGCGACGAGTTCGACCACCGCGCCTTCGACAAGCCGCTTCCGCCCGACTTCTTCTTCGCCCTCGAGCAACTGCCCGTTCCGCAGGGCGCCGCCATCGTCAAGGACCCCTACTCGGGCTACATCCGAGCCATCATGGGCGGCTACGACTTCGGTAAGAGCGAGTTCGACCGCACCTCGCAGGCCTGTCGTCAGCCCGGGTCGGCGATGAAGCCGCTCTTCTACGCCGCGGCGCTCGAACTCAAGGACGAAGAGAAGAAACCGAGATACACCGCCGCGACGATGCTTCTCGACGCGCCGGTCGCCATTACCGATCTCAACTTCAAGCCGGAGAACTACGAGCAGACCTTCCGCGGCGAGGTGACGCTCTGGGAGGCGATCGTCGAATCGCTCAACGCACCAGCGGTTCGGATGTTCAGTGATATCGGCATTGCTTATGGCCTCGATTTTGTGAAGAAACTTGGTGTCAAAAGTACGCTCCGTCCCGAATTCGGCACGGTACTCGGCTCCTCGTGCCTGACGCTCGACGAACTCACCGATGCGTTTTCCCATTTCCCCAACCAAGGGAAAAAGCCTTACACCACCTACATTCGGAAAGTAATCGATCGTGACGGCAATGTACTTGAGAACAATACTGTTTTTTATGATCCTTGGCTTTCGATGGCCGAGAAGATAGACCGCCTGCTCTACTTCGCCAAACGCACCGAAGAGCAGCACATGAGTCCCCAGACCGCCTATATCATGACCCGCATCTTGCAGGATGTCACCGTGTATGGCACCGCGGCGCGTGCCGCGTCGCTCGGCCGGGTGATCGGGGGAAAGACCGGCACCACCAATGACAGCTTCGACGCGTGGTTCATCGGCTTCTCGCCCGAGTTCATCGCGGGGGTCTGGGTCGGCAACGACGAGCATGGCGTCACGCTCGGCCCCAACGAGTCGGGCTCGAAGGCGGCGCTCCCGATATGGATGGATTTCATGGGCCGCTACCTCGCCAACTTCCCGAAGAGCGACTTCAAACAGCCGCCCGGCATCGTCGCCGTCACGATAGACCGCAAGACCGGGCTCGTGAGCGAAACGGGACGAACGATGTACTTCGTGCAGGGGACCGAACCGACCCGGACGGTCGAAGAGAAAGAGATTATAGACCCCTCGCAGATGCAGGTGCCGTGAATACGCGGGGCATCGTCCGTCACAGCGCGAAACTCATCCTGCTCACCGCCGGAAGCCGCATCATGGGGCTCATCCGCGAAATGGTGCGCGCCGCCTACCTCGGCACTACCGCCTTCGCCGATGCCTTCACGATAGGGTTCCTTCTCCCCAATCTCATGCGAAAACTCTTTGCCGAGGGAAGCATCGCCGTCGCCTTCGTCCCGACCTTCAAAGGCTACCTCATTGAGAACGACCGCGAGAAGATACGGACTTTTCTCTCGGCGTTCCTTTCGGTGCTTTCGTTCCTTGTGACGGTCACGGTGCTTCTGGGCGTCCTCGGCGCAGGACCGATCATCCGCATCTTTTACGGCGACCTCGCCCCCGCGACTCAGACCGAGACGGTTCTCCTCACCCGCTGGATGTTCCCCTACCTCGCTTTCATCTCGCTCGCCGCGTTCTTTCAAGGCATATTGAACAGCGTGAACATCTTCGGCCCCGCCGGATTCGTTCCCATCGTATTCAACGGTTGTATCATCGCGGCGACGGTTCTTCTCTCCCCCTACACCGCCAACCCGGCGCGCGCCATGGCGATCGGTGTCATCGTCGGCGGCTTTCTGCAGGCGGCGATACAGTTCCCCTATGTGTTAAAAGCAGGGTTTCGTTTCGCCTTTATGCCGCTCCTGCGGGCCTTTCGCGACCGCGGCGTGCGCAAGATCTTCCTTCTGGTCGCCCCCACCATCATCGGTATGGCCGCCTACGAAGTGAATGTCCTCGTGTCGTCGGTCATCGCGACGAGCGCCGGGACCGGCGTCGTCTCGGCGCTCCAGTTCAGCAACCGGCTCCTTGAACTACTCCTCGGCATTTTCGCCGTCTCGATCGGCACGGTGGTCCTCACCGAACTCTCGGAGAACGCCAAACGCAACGAGTGGGAGAAGTTCACCGGTCATTTACTTTTCAGCCTCAACGCGATAGCGCTCCTCACGATACCGGCGACCATCCTCGCCATGATGAACCACCGCGAGATCGTGACGCTCGTCTTCAAGGCGCGCGCCTTCGACGCCGCGTCGGTCGCGCTCACCGCCGGGATATTTCTCCTCCACATCGCGGGGCTCTATTTCATCGCGCTCAACCGCGTTCTTGCCCCCGCATTCTACGCGCAGGAGGATACGGTGACGCCGACGGTGGCCGGCATCGCCTCGTTCGCGGCGAACATTGTCCTCTGCCTTATTCTCGTCGGGCCGCTCAAAGGTCCTGGCATCGCGGTCGCCGCCACCATCGCCGCCCTCATGAACACCCTGCTTCTTGTCCTGCCGCTCGTCCGCAAGAGACGCGAGACCTTCGGCCCGATGGCCCTGCGCGCCGCCCTCTACGTCAGCCGCGTCCTTCTTGTCTCGGCGGCCGTCGCCACGCCGCTCTCCCTGCTCAAACCGCGCCTCTACGCCCTCTTCGCCGCGAGCGAATGGCGCATCGTCGCGCTCGGCATACCGCTTGTCCTCGTCACATCGGTCTTCTGTCTTTTCTTCTTCGCCCTGCTCCTCCTTCTGCGTGACGAGCAGGCTCTCCTCCTTGTGAGGAAGACAAAAACCCGCCTTATGAAATAAATGAAGCTGGCGGCCCCGGCAGGAATCGAACCTGCGGCAGACGCGGATTAGGAATCCGCCGCTCTATCCTACTGAGCTACGGGGCCGCGCGGGGAAGGTACTGCATCGGGTCCTGCGGCTTGGCACCGATGCGCACCTCGAAATGAAGATGGGGGCCCGACGATCGGCCGGTACTGCCTGAAAGCGCTATCTTCTCGCCCGCCTTGACCGTCTGCCCTTCCTGCACGAGGAGTTTGCTGTTGTGGGCATAAACGGTGAAGTAGTTGTCGGCATGTTGCATGATCACTACATTGCCATAGGCGCCATGGTCGGCGGCGAAGATCACCTTGCCGTCGCCCGCCGCCCCGACCGTTGTTCCTTCGGGAACGCTGATGTCTATCCCTTCGTGCGGGGAGCCGCCGCGCATACCGAACAGCGAGGTGACCACGCCGCGCACCGGCCAGATGAACTTCGCATCGCCGGTCGCCGTGAGACTCTTTCCTGCCGCGCCATGGGTCGTCGCAAGCGCCGTCGTGCCGGTCTTCACCTGCGCGGCGCTTTCCGGTTTCTTCGCTTGAGAAGGAGCGGGAGATGCCGTTTCTTCATAGGGCACCCGAACGCCGGGGATGAAGAGATAGTCGCCCGGTCGCACCTCGTCGGCGGCTCCGAGCGTATTGGCGGCGCGGAGTTTGTCAACATCGACCTGATAGCGCACCGAAAGACTCTGGAGCGTTTCTCCTTCACGGACGCGATGATAGATGCCATACGGGTCGGCGCAGGCGGCGATGAGCAGGAGGACGACAAGGAACACGCGAAGCCGCATATCACTCCTCGAGCGAGCCGATAAGATGTTCGACCGTCTCGCCATGTACCGTGAGCCACGCTTCGAGCTTCTCCACGAGGTCCTGCGCAACGCCGGGATTGACGAAGTTAGCCGAGCCGACCTGCACCGCGCGGGCGCCGACGATGAGAAAATCGAGCACATCGCCGAGCGTCGTGATACCGCCGATCCCGATGACCGGTATCTTCACCGCCTTCGCCGTCTGCCATACCATGCGAAGCGCGACCGGCTTTATCGCCGGTCCCGAAAGACCGCCGACCTTGTTGCCGAGGACGAACCGGCGTCGCTCCCGGTCTATCGCCGTCCCGACGAGCGTATTGATGAGCGACACCGCGTCGGCGCCGCCCGCCTCGGCCGCTCGCGCGATGACCGTGATGTCGGTGACATTGGGCGAGAGCTTCACGATGAGCGTCTTGCCGGTCGCTTTACGCACCGCGGCGGTGAGTTTTTCGACCAGTTGCGGATCGGCGCCGAAGAGCGCACCGCCCTGCGCCACATTGGGACAGGAAATGTTCATCTCGAGCGCATCGATCCGATCGTTTTCCGAAAGGCGCGCCGCCAGTTTCACGAAGTCGTCGATCGTGTAGGCATAGAAGTTCACGATGATGGCGGTGTCGAAGTGACTGATGGCGGGCATTATCTCTCGGAGAAATGTCTCGACGCCGCAGTTCTCGAGCCCGATCGCGTTGAGCATCCCCGCCGGCGTCTCGACGATGCGGATGCCGGGATTGCCGGCGCGTGGCTCCAGCGTAATCCCTTTGGTGCAAAAACCGCCGAGCGCATGGAGGTTGAGGTACGGTTCGAATTCTTTGCCATACCCAAAGGTGCCCGACGCCGTAAGGATCGGGTTCTTGAGCGTCATCTTGCCAATGCGGACACGGAGATCGGTCATTTCTTTTCCTCGAAAAGGGAGCCTTCGAACACCGGCCCTTCCTTGCACACGAGCACCGATCCGCCCGGCAGATCGAGCCGACACCCGAGACAGGCGCCGATGCCGCAGCCCATCCGCGCCTCGAGCGAAACGACATCGCGGATCCCGTGCCGTCTGGCGACCTCGTGGATCGCCTTCATCATGGGGTCGGGACCGCACGAAACGACAAGGTCGGGACGATATCCTGCCGTGATGAGGGCCTCGAGTTTTTCATGGGGAAACATCTTCTCGCCGAGCGAACCATCGTCGCTCACGAAGTGCGCTGGCGCGACCTGCGAGAACTCCTCAGTGAGATAGCTCTGCTCGGCGGAACGGAAACCGAGTATGAACGACTTATCGGAAGCGTGCGAGCGCTTTGCGGCATAGTAGAGCGGCGCGATGCCGATGCCGCCGCCGACGAACACGATCCGTCCCGCATGGTCGGGGAACGAGTTGCCGAGAGGACCGGTGATACGGAGAACTGCCCCCGGTTTCAAATTCCCCATGATCGCCGTACCGCGCCCGACCACTTTGACGAGGAGAGTGAGCATCTTCTCTTCCCAATCGAAGATCGAAAGGGGGCGGGGCAGAAAAGGGTCGAGGCGGCCGTCACCGAACGAGAGCATGACGAATTGCCCCGGCTCCGGTTCCGGCTCGAACGGCAAGGCGATGAGGAAGGCATCCGACGCGATCGGCATGAGATCGGCGACGGCGCTCAGTTGGGTACG
>CAYNMQ010000075.1:0-9152 GCA_964398245.1 uncultured Spirochaetales bacterium
GCCACTTCCTTGAAAAGGCGGGGACGACGATACTCATCGCGAGCATCATCCTCGGTCTCCTTTCGGCGTGGCCAAACACCGCGGGGCCTCCCGATGAACAGGCGCGCCACGCGCTCCTTGGCCGCATCGGCGGGGCGGTCGAACCGGCGTTCGAACTCATGGGAGGCGACTGGCGCGTCGCCGATGCCGCACTCGCCTCGCTTGCCGCCAAGGAGATGTTCGTCTCACAGTCGGCGATCCTTTTTCGGCAGAAGGGGACCGGCATCATCGGTTCGGGTCTTTCGGACAAACTGCGCGAGACCTACCCGCCCGCCGCGGCGCTCGCTTTCCTCGTCTTCATTCTCTTTTCGGCTCCCTGCATAGCAACCTTCGCGACGGTAAGGGCCGAGACCGGCAGTTGGAAGTGGGCAACGGCGCAGTATGTCGGAATGACGCTCCTCGCCTACCTCGCCGCCGTCATCGTCTATCAGACGGCCCGCCTCATCGGCGGGTGAGTTTCTACCTCTCTTTCCCGAAGCGGTCCATGATGACGGCGCAACTGGCGTCGCCGGTCACATTGACGGCGGTACGAAGCATGTCGAAAAGACGGTCGGCGCCGAACAGAAGCGGCAAACCGGTTACCGGAATCCCGCCGGCGATGAGCACCGCCACCACGAGGAGCGACGGCCCCGGCACCCCCGCCTGCCCAATGCTCCCGAGCGTCGCGGTGAGCATGATGGCGACGATCTGGGCAGGCCCGAGTTCTATCCCGAAGAGTTGCGCGAAAAAGACGGCGGCGAGCGCGTAGTAGATCGCGTTTCCGTCCATGTTTATCGTCGCGCCGAGCGGCAGGACGAACGAGACGGTCGCCGGCGAGACGCCCAACTCCTCCTCGCAGACCTTCATGTTGACCGGCAGGGTCGCCATGCTTGAACTGGTCGAAGCGGCGACCATCTGTACCTTGGCGATGGTGCGGATGAACCGCAACGGCGAGAAGGGACTGAGCAGTTTTATCAGGAGCGGATAGAGTCCGAAGGTCTGTATCAGGAGCGCGACGACATAGATGGCGAAGAGCAGGGCGAGCCGCCCCAGTATCTCCCATCCGAAGGTGCCGACGGCGTCGGCCATCAGTCCGAAGACGCCGATCGGCGCGAGGAGCATCACCTTCATGATCATCCAGAGGAGCACCTCGTTGCCGATCGACACGAGCGCGACGAGCGGCTCTCTTTTCTCCCGCGGGAGCGCCGAGAGGCCGAAACCGAAAAAGAGGCAGAAGAAAAGCACCTGCAGGATGTTGCCGCCCGAAAGCGCCGCGAAGGGGTTCGGCGGAATAAGGCCGAAAATCGTCTCCCAGAAGCCGGGGACCGCACCCTTGTCGGCGTATTCGTTCGAGAAGAGCGACCTGATGCCGTCGGTCTCGATGCCGGCACCCGGCTCGAAAGCAAGGCCGAAGGCAAGTCCCAGTGAAACGGCCACGAGCGTGGTGCCGAGATAGTAGGCAAAGGTGCCGATGCCAAGTTTCCCCGCCTTGCCGGTGTTGCCGAGGCTCGCGGCGCCGGTGACGATGGAAAGCGCCACGAGCGGGACGACGAGCATCTTGATGAGGTTTATGAATAGTGTCCCCAGCGGCTGCAGTACTCCTGCACGCTCCCCGAGCAGCGCGCCCGCCCCAATGCCGGCGATCATCGCGACGAGTATCCAACTGCCGAGACTCAGTTTTCCGATCTTCTTGAACGCCATGACTTCCCCCGTGTCCTAGACGACCTCATGGTGCGCGCACTTTCCTCAAAAGTCAATGGAAGGTAGGCACCACTTAGGTTGACAAGAGGCCACCTTTCGGGTAAGGTCGCGCCGACAAAACGAGGCGTGCATGGTGTTTCCACAGTCAAGAATCCCCCTCCCGCCGTTTCAAAAAAGAGATCCCCGGCTCCGCCTTCTCGTTCTCGTGATTGGCGCACTCCTTGTGATCGGCGGAGGAGCCTTTTACCTCCTTCACGAAAAAGAGCGCCTTGCTGAAACGCAGGCCGAAGAAGACCTCTCCCCCAACCCCGACGCCGCCGCTCTCGGCTACGCCACGCTGAACCCCGACGAAAAGGCCTCTTCGGGATATGCCGAAGGCTGGATCCTCCCTTACAAAGGTTTCGAAGACTCGCTCATGGCGATCAGCGGGATCACCCTCGCGATGGCGCTCGAGATAACCAATGCGATCCGCGACCATATCGACTTCGCCAAGATCTACGCCGGAGAGTCGCTCCGCGTTAAGTTCTCGCCCGATCGCAAAGAGGTCGAAGAGTTCATCTACAGCCCCAACTTCGCCACCTTCCATACCCTGACCCGCGACTCGCGCTCCGGCAAATTTTTCTACTCCTACACCCGACTCCCCACCGAGACGCGTTACCGCATCATCGGCGGCACGCTGGAGGGAACCCTCAACGCCTCGCTCGCCAAGCGTTCTGATGTCACCACTTGGATCCGGCAGGCGGTCAACAACGCGCTCGAGGGGATGATCTCCTTCTCGACCGACGCCCGCAACGGCGACGAATACCGCATCCTCGTCGCCGAGGAGTTTCACCAAGGACGCCGGCTCCCCGGCGGTAAGGTGCTCTACGCCGCCTATCGCGGTAAGATCGCCGGTTTCCGCGAGGCCTTCTGGTATGAAGACCCCGATCCCGATTCGGCCTTCAATGCCCACTACACCGTCGAAGGAAAAGCACTCGCCTCGACCGGGATGCGCCTGCCGGTTGATCGCATCCGCGTCACCTCACCGTTCGGCATGCGCATCCACCCAATCACCGGCCGCCGCCAGATGCACAACGGCGTTGACTACGCGGGCACTGTCGGCGACCCGGTCTATGCCGTGACGACGGGGACCGTCACCTTTGCCGCCATGGATGGCCCGTCGGGTAAAAAGATCGTTCTGCGCCACCTCGACGGCACTCTCACCTATTATCTTCACCTCTCGGTCATCGGCGTCAGGGGCGGTCAAACGGTCAAGACCGGCCAGATCATCGGCCGGGTCGGCACTACCGGTCTCAGCAACGGCCCGCACCTCCATTTCGGCATCTTCGACAAGAAACAGGGATGGGTGAACCCGCTCCGGGTCAAAATGATTGCGGCGCCGATGCTCGACGCAAATCGTTTCGAGCGATTCAAGAATCAAATGCGCGAGATCCGGCATCTTCTTGATACCACTTCCTCTTCCCGAAGTTAGGTTAGACTAAAAATTTTTTGATGTTTCTGAAAAAAATTAGGTTGACAAAACTCCATTGGTCGTTATAGTGCCATCGAGAGATTGAAAGGGAGCACATGAAGAGCCGCATATATCTCGACTACAACGCAACGACGCCGGTTCGTCCTGAGGTGCGTGACGCCATTCTCCCCTTCCTGAACGAACTATTCGGTAACCCCTCTTCGCGTCATCTGGAAGGACGGCAGGTCAAAACAAGAATTGAGGCGGCGCGCGCTCAGGTGGCCGTTGCCATAGGCGCCGAGCCGGAGCGGATCGTCTTCAACGCCGGCGCCACCGAAGGCAATGTCACCGTCCTGCGCGGCTACCAAGCGAACTACAAGGAGAAGAAGGCGCGCAATCACCTCATCATCAGTGCCGTTGAGCATCCCTGCATCTACGACACCGCCAAGAAGATGTCTCACGAGGGCTACGAGGTGACCTTCGTACCGGTCGACGGCGAGGGGAACCTCGATCTCGACTTTCTCAAAAACTCCATCAAGGAGACGACCGGCCTCATCTCGGTCATGACGGTCAACAACGAGACCGGAGTCATCTACCCGGTGAAGGAGATAGCGAAGATAGCCCGCGAGAAGGGCATACTCTTCCACACCGACGCGGCGCAGGCGGTCGGCAAGATACCGTTCGATGTGAAAGAGATAGATCCCGATTTCGTGACGATGTCGGGGCACAAGATCTATGCACCCAAAGGCATTGGCGCCCTTTACATCAAAAAAGGCCGGCAGCTCGAGCCGCTCCTCACCGGCGGACATCAGGAAAACAATCGCCGCGCCGGCACCGAGAATGTTCCCGGCATCATCGCGATGGGAAAAGCGCTCGAACTCGCGACACAGGAAATGGCAGGCGACCGGGATCGGATCGGCGCGATCCGTGACGAATTCGAGCGACGCGTTCTTTCCGAGATCCCGCACACCAAACGGAACGGCGGCACCACAAACCGCATCTACACGACGAGCAACATCTCTTTCCGCTTCGTCGAAGGCGAAGCGGTGCAACTGAAACTCGACTACCATGGCATCGCAGTTTCCACCGGCTCCGCCTGCTCGTCGGGGACGCTCGACCCGAGCCATGTCATCATGGCGCTCTGCAACGGTGACGAGGAAGAGGCGCATTCGAGCATCCGCTTCAGTTTCGGAAAGTATTCTCAAAAGGAAGATATACCTGTCGTCGTGTCGCGGCTCGCCGAGATCGTCGCGCAACTGCGCAGTTTCTCGCCGCTTTACGACAAATTTCTGCAACAACAGAAAGGGTGAGGATGCCATGGATTACACCGAGAAGGTCATGGACCACTTCATGAACCCCCGCAATGTGGGAAAGATCGAGAACGCCGACGCCGTCGCCGAGGTGGGAAATCCGGCGTGCGGCGATGTCATCAAGATGTACCTCAAGATCTCGAACGATGTCATCGAAGACATCAAGTTCCAGACCTTCGGGTGCGGTGCCGCGATAGCGGTGAGCTCCAAGACGACCGAGATGGTCAAGGGAAAGACGCTCAAGGAGGCACTCGACCTCACCCGCGATCAGGTCGCCGAAGAACTGGGCGGGCTTCCTGCCATCAAGATGCACTGCTCGAACCTCGCCGCCGACGCGCTCCATCAGGCGATAAAGCACTATCTCAAGGAACATGGCCGCTCCTGAGCGACCGCGCGTCGCCATCGTCACCTTCGGCTGTAAGGTCAACCTTTTCGAAAGCGAACAACTCGCCGCCGCTCTTACCGGTCATACGATCGTTGCCCCCAACGAACCGGCCGATATTTACATCGTCAACGGCTGTACGGTGACCGGCGCCACCGATGCCCAAGTCCGCACCGCGATAAGACGCCTCGCACGCACGGGGAGGACCGTCATCGTGACCGGCT
This sequence comes from uncultured Spirochaetales bacterium, assembly GCA_964398245.1. Classification (GTDB taxonomy): domain Bacteria; phylum UBP6; class UBA1177; order UBA1177; family JAKLFG01; genus CALITV01. Next base: position 5,086 of record CAYNMQ010000075.1, read on the forward strand.
GTTATGCGCGCGCCGCCGACCCCCATCGTCCCATCGCCGAGAACATTCTCTATCTTTCCGACATCTCCTCGGTCGCGCAAGAGACCGTTCACCGAACCATCGCCGAGGATTTCGTCATCTGGCGAGCGCGTCCGGTGCTCAAGATAGAGGACGGTTGCACCGGATCGTGCGCCTACTGCATCATCCCGTTCGTACGGGGCCGCACGATACGGAGCGTCGACCCGCGCATCGTCGAACGGCAACTGCGCCGCATCGCCGCGGAGGGTTACCACGAAGTGGTCCTTACCGGCATCCATGTGGGCAAGTACGGCAACGAACGGAAGGACGGCGCGCGGCTGGCTGACATCGTCGAAATGGCACACGCCATCGTCGGACGCGTTCGACTTTCCTCCATAGAACCAGACGAGATAGACGATCGTCTGCTCGGTCTCGCCGCCGCCGGCAAGATACTGCCGCACTGGCACATACCGCTTCAGGCAGGAAGCGACCCCGTTCTCCGTGCGATGCGCCGCCCGTACGAGACCGCGCTCTTCGCCGACAAAGTGCGCGCCATTGTCGCCGCCTACGCCGAACCGCCTGCCATCGGCACCGATCTCATTGTCGGTTTCCCCGGCGAGAGCGATGACGATTTCCACGCCGGATACGAGTTCGTCTCAACGCTTCCCCTCACCTACGGACACATCTTTCCTTTCTCGCCGCGCCCCGGCACCATCGCAGGGACGATGCACCGACAGAGCAGCGTATCTCCTACGGTGAAAAAAGAACGCGCCCGGCTCTTACGCGAACTCTTCGCCGCAAAGAGGCGCTATTTCCAACGGTTTCAGGTCGGACGAACGATGGGGATGATACTCGAAACGCAGGTCGCTCCCGACCGATTCGAAGGAACCACCGACACCTACTTTCAACTCACCTACCGCGGGAAGGGAAAGGTCAGGGATCTGAAGCAGGTGGTGATCAGGAAGGAAGGAAAGGGGTTCTACGCTGAAGAGGCTTAGAACTCACCCCGGCTTTCCGTCTCCCCTCTCTTGGCAAGAGAGGGGCAGGGAGGTGAGTCGCAACCCGAAGAGTCGCTCTATGTGCGGCAGACTCTCAAGGAAATCGTCGCGATCCAGTTCAAAGACCACGGAGTCGCGCGCCGTTTCAGAGAACAGCGAGTTCAGCCCGCTAAAGGATATCGTTCCTTTCCCGATCGGCCAATGCCGGTCATCAAGGCCGTCGTTATCGTGAAGATGCGCGTGTCGGATACGGCGGCCAAGGTGCGCAACGAAATCGGCTATCGGCCGCTTGGCGAAACAGTGGGCATGCCCGACATCGAGACAAAAAGAGACAGTCGGGTGACTAGCGATCATCGCATCGAACAGCGCGAAATCGCGTTCGTAAGTGTTCTCCCACGCCAGCGTCACCCCGTTCCGTGCGGCATGGTCCTCCAGACGAACCATGCGCTCGAGAAAACGATCCCGCCATTTAGGAAAAGCATCTTCCCCGACATAGGCCGGAATCGTGGTATGGGTGACCGCCCGGTCGGAACCGATCGCCCGGCAGAAGTCGATACCCTCCCGGATCGTCCATTCCGAATAATCGGCGATCCACCGGTCAAAACAGCCGAGATTGAGTCCATAGAAGGGCACATGAACCGTTCGTTCGTGGGGCAACAGCGTTTCCCGTATCCGCTCGTGGTCGCGTTCGTCGAGCTCCCGCAGGAAAACCGGATCGTTGAGCGTCACCTCGACCCCGAAGAGACAAGCGCCGGTACGGTGATGGGCAAGCGCCGCTTCGCCACGGGACACGATATCGCACAGTTTCTCGAAAACAAGCCAGCGCATCGTTCATCACCTCATCGTCACGACGATTCGCGCGACTATAGCCACCCATCGTCCCTTTGTCAAACGAGAGAGGCCGGCGACGCTTCTTGCATTTCACTCCTGTCGCGATATGATGGCTACAGTCGTTGTTCCGGAGGGTCGGATGAACACGAAAGTTGCTTTCATCGGCGGCGGCGAACAGACGCTCGCATTCCTGCGCTTTCTCGAGAAGGTCCCTTCCATCGAGGTCGTCGTGGTGACCGACGAATTCCGCGATGCGCCGGCGCTTCGCTGGGCCGCCGAGCGGCAGATACGCATCTCGACCAACTATCTCGACGCCGCGAAATATCCCGAGACCGATGTACTCATCGAACTTGCCGAGTCGCGGCCCGATCTCATGGCGCTCATCAAGGAACATCTGTCGAAACGGACGATACTCATTACGAACGAGCAGGCCAGATTCCTTTACGCCATTCTTTCCGCCGTCGTCGAGGGCGAGTTCTCTTCGGTCGAGGATCGCTTTCTGCGCAACATCAAGGATATACAGAAATCGATTGGCGATTTCGCCGCCATCACCAAGAACATAGACATCCTCGCCATCAATGCCTCCATAGAAGCGGCGCGCGCCGGAGAGGCCGGCAAAGGGTTCGCCGTCGTCGCCACCTCGATCAAGGACCTCGTCAAGAACAGCCGCGACACGCTTCAGCATGTGCGCACCGTTCTCGAAAAACTGACGACGATCCACAAGGATATGCAGGAAACCCGCAAGAGTCTGAAGCGGCCCGAAGAAGAAGCGAAGACCTACTGACCGCTGCCCGAGAAGAAGAACCTCTTCATCTCGGGCGTCGGGAACGCGATGTCGAGCACCCGTCGCGCCGTATCGGTGTCATAGTTCCGCTCCACCGTATCGTAGAACTCGGTCGAGCGCATCTTGATCTCGTCGAGAGCCCCGTTCCAATCTATCTCGCCGCGGAACCAGCGCACCTGGATCTCTTCGATCTCGCGCAGAAGGCGATCGTAATCGCCTCCGATGCGGCGGCGCGCTTCCTCATCGAAACCCTGTTGGGAAAGCGCTCCCTCGAAAGCGCCCTTCCATGTCCGCTGGAACGCCTTGCTCGCCTCCCGGAGAACCCGTTCCTGACGCTGCTCGATCTGGGTGACCGCCCCCTCCCCGGCACCTTCTCCCGTTTCTTTTGCCTGCCCCTTGAGACGCTCCATATCGGCGCGCAGGCTCTTCATCTGAGCCTCCATCGAGGCGATCGAGAAAAGATCTTTCACCGGCATGGTCCCTTCGGCAGCGATACGGTCTTTCAGCGACGCAACCTCGGCTTCGAGCGCTGTAACTCGCGTCTCAAGAGCAATAAGCATCGTGTCATCAACCGAACGCAGTGAGGCAGTGAGCGCCACCCCCGCCAACACGAAAGCGCTCAAAGAAAGTATGAGCGTACGCACCTCAGGGTTTTTGAACATCGCGACACACCTCCTTGCCGGAAAGTCTTTCACGCCACCACGCGAGCATTTCGTCGGTGAATCCCGCCTTGAGAAGCATCGCCCGCGCCTTCTCGTTCGCGCTGTGTCTCAGCAACACCAGAAGCGGGGTCGTCTTCTCATCGAAAGAAGGAACCTCGCCGTCTTCGAACACGGTGCGCCATGCCGTCACGGAGCGATCCTCCCCCGTAGGAGCCGGGATACAGCGCATCTGCCAGAGCTTATCATGCAACGGTCCATCGGGAAAATCCTTGACCGACAGAGAGACGGTCGCCGAGAAATTCTTGGTGAATCCACGGTTCGCCGATGTCACCGGTTGATCGGCGAGCAACAGGAGCGGCAGATCGGCGCGGCGCTTCTCTACAGAGAACAAAAGGGAGTACACCCCCGCGGCGAACGATATCCGCACCTCGACATAGCCGCTGAGGCCCCGAAGATCGAAGGATCCTTTGCGCTCGCCGTTGACCGTAAGGGTGCCCCTCTCGGCGCCGTCGAGCACGAAGGTGACGGTACGCTGGCCGGGGATGTCCAGATGCACGGGAAGATGGATGGTATTCGTGCCGGCGACCGAAAGGTACGGGACGACCGGAACGGCCACCGCGCCGCGTCCCTTGAGCGGGAAACGGTATCGGGCAAGGAAAATGTCCTTGCTCCGCTCGGAACGGTCAACGGTCGTCCACGAAGAGAGCGCTCCTATCGGTCCATAGAGAATGCGATAATACTCAACGGGCGCAAGCGGTGGGCGGCCGCCGAGCCTCAGCCAAAACAACACGCGGA
>CAYNMQ010000076.1:0-9135 GCA_964398245.1 uncultured Spirochaetales bacterium
GGCGCGGCAGACGATTCGTCGTTGATCCGGCGCGCGAAGCGGCGGCGGCCTTCGCGCCGTTCGCCCGGGAGATAGCCTCGATACCGGAGGCCGGATTGCGAGCACAACGGGTAGAGAAGATGGAGGAAAGCTCATGAAGAACCGTCTCGTGGGAGCATTGCTCGAGAAGGCGCCGATCCCCAATGAACTCAAAGAGATACTGGTCGATCAACTGGACCTCTCGGCGCTCATCACTCGCGAGATCGCCGCACAGCTCGTTCAGCACGGAGGGAAACTCAAAGAGGATGCGAAGGCGATCCTTGCTCGCGAACTGGCCAGATTCTTCGAGAGGGTGGATGTCGAGAAGGCGGTCATCGGGGCGCTCGAGAATCTTGAGCTCGAGATCCGCGTCGGCTTCCGGCGCAAAGAAAAAGGTGAGCGCGGGTCTCGCGCCCCTTCGCGTCGCTCCCCCTCTCGCTGAACATGCGGCGCCTCTGGCCCCTGCTCCGCGAATTCTTTACCGAAGCGGCGCGGACGAGTCTCATCCTGTTCCGCATCATGATCCCGGTTTCCATTGTCATCAAGATACTCAAAGAGACCGGCATCATCGAGGCGCTCGGCCTGGCGTTCGGGCCGGTGATGGAATCGCTCGGCCTTCCCGGAGCGATGGGCCTCGTCTGGGTGACCGGCATGGTGACCAACCTCTACGGCGGCATCCTCGCCTTCGTCTCGCTCTCGGCCGATCACCCGCTCACCGCGGCGCAGGCGACCGTCCTCACCACGATGATGCTGGTGGCCCACTCGCTGCCGGTCGAGCTGCAAGTGGCGCGCAAAGCGGGGGCGCGGCTTGTGACGATGCTTCTTTTGCGCGTCGTCGGCGCCTACCTCATCGGCATGCTCCTCGCGCTCGGTTACCGGTTCACCGGCACGCTCGACGGACGCTCGGTCGTGTCGTGGGCCTCTTCCGGTCCCGTTGACACCTCGTGGAGCGGCTGGGCGCTCGGCGAACTGCGCAATTACGCGATGATATTCCTCGTCATCTGCCTGCTGCTGCTGCTCATGGCGCTCCTCAAGAAGGTCGGCATCATTGCCCTCATGAACCGGCTATTCGGTCCGGTGCTGTCATTCATCGGTATCGGCCGCGAGGTGACGGCGCTTACCATCGTCGGCATGACGCTCGGCATCTCGTATGGCGGAGCGCTCATCATCCGGGAGGCCGGGACCGGCCGCATCGCGCGGCGCGATCTTTTCTTCTCGATGGCGCTCCTTGGGCTTTGTCACAGTTTCATCGAGGACACGCTTCTCATGATGTCGCTCGGCGGCCACTGGTCGGGTTTGTTCGCGGCGCGCGCCCTGTTCGCCGTGGCGGTCGTCGGCGCGATCGTCCGCCTCACCGCCCGTATGGACGAGCGGCGTTTCGCGAGGTTCTTCTTGAGCGGGACCCCGCAAGCGGGAGAATTATGTTGACTTTCTCCTTTTTGCCGCTATGATGCCCTCAGATTGGAAGAGTGATGTCTCTCCGATGGAGGAATGGATGCTGGAAAAGGCGATGAAACAGAATGTAATCAGCAAGTTCAAGAAGCACAATAACGATACCGGTTCTCCCGAAGTACAAATTGCGCTTCTGACCACCCGCATCAACCAACTCACCGAACATTTCAAGGTGCACAAGAAAGATAACCACGGACGGGTCGGCCTGCTCAAAATGGTCGGCAAGCGCATGAAACTGCTCAAGTATCTCAAGGACAACGATTTCATGCGCTACAACGATCTCATCAAGGAGCTCGGACTCCGCAAGTAGCGAACAGATTCGTGTCTCACGCACACCCACACCGTCCCCATCCCCGACAAACGAGGTAGTTCAGATGAAAACGCATCATGCTAGGTCCATCGACTTTCAAGGTCTTCCCTTTACGCTGGAGACCGGCAAGTACGCAAAACAGGCCGACGGCGCCGTCTGGTGCCGCTACGGCAACACCGTTCTGCTCGCCACGGTGGTCGCCGCGAAAGGCGAGGCGCCTGCAGAGCAGGATTTCTTCCCGCTTTCGGTCGACTACATCGAGAAGTTCTATGCCGCCGGCCGATTCCCCGGCGGATTCCTGAAGCGCGAGAGCCAGCCGAACACCGACGAGAAGCTCTCGGCGCGCATCATAGACCGTCCGATACGCCCGCTTTTCCCCGATTGGTACCGCAACGAGACGCAGATCATCGTCACGCTCCTTTCGCACGACGAGAACGCCGATCCCCGCGTCGCCGCGGTCACCGCCGCATCGGCCGCGCTCATGGTCTCCGATGTTCCGTTCCTCGGGCCGATCGGCGCGGTCAGGGTGGCCCTCAAGGAGGGACACTACCTCATCAATCCCTCCCCGGAACTTCAGAAGGACGCCCGCCTCAACATCGTCATGGCGGCGAACCGCGACTCCATCATCATGGTCGAGGGAGAGGCGCGTGAAGCGACCGAGAGCGAGATGACCGAGGCGCTTGCCTTCGGCCATCAGGCGATCCAACCGCTCCTCGCCCTCCAGGAGGCGCTCGTGACGCCGGTGGCGCCGGCCAAACGACAGCCGCCCGAGATCAAGGATGACAGCGCGCTTCGCAACTTCATAGAGCTCTTCGTCACCGATAAGATATCCGAGGCGCTCGCCATCCGCGAGAAACTCTCCCGTTACGCGGCGCTGGAGGCCGTCAAGACCGAGGTGGATGCCCGGATCAAGGAGGCGGTCGAAGGCGGGACCACCTTTATCGAGGGGGAGGACCTTGAAAAGACGACCATCCGCGCGCACAAGGTGTTCGAGGAGATACTCAAGCGGACCATGCGCCGCATGATCACCGAAAAGGGACAGCGGATAGACGGCCGCGGCACCACCGATATCCGGCCCATCTGGATCGAGGTCGGCCTTCTTCCGAATGTCCACGGATCGGCCATCTTCACCCGCGGGGAGACCCAATCGCTCGGCACCATCACCCTCGGCGTCGGTTCCGACGAACAGCGGATAGACACCGTCGTCGAAGAGACGAGCAAGAAGTTCATGTTCCATTATAACTTCCCGCCCTTCTCGGTCGGCGAGGTGAGCCGTCTCAGGGCGCCCGGCCGCCGCGAGATCGGTCATGGGAACCTCGCCGAGCGGGCGCTCAAACCGCTCATGCCGACGCCCGAGGAGTTCCCGTACACCACCCGCGTCGTCTCGGAGATACTCGAATCGAACGGCTCCTCTTCGATGGCGAGCGTCTGTTCGGGGTGCCTCGCCCTCATGGACGCGGGCATTCCTTATAAGAAACATGTCGCCGGCATCGCGATGGGGCTCATCAAGGAGAACGAGAACTACGCGATCCTTTCCGACATCATGGGCGACGAGGACCACCTTGGCGACATGGATTTCAAGGTCGCGGGAACGCGCGACGGCATCACCGCCATTCAGATGGACATCAAGATACACGGCCTGCCGCAGGAGGTGATGGAACGAGCCCTCGCTCAGGCGCGGGAGGGCCGCCTCCACATCATCGGCGAGATGGAGAAGGCGCTTCCGGCGCACCGTCCGGAGCTTTCTCCGCTTGCCCCGAAACTGGTGACCATCAAGATAAATCCGGAAAGGATACGGGATCTTATCGGCACCGGAGGCAAGAACATCAAGTCCATCATAGACAAGACCGGCGCCGAGATAGAGGTGCAGCAGGACGGATCGGTGCTCATCGCGGCGCGCGATGCGGCGGTCCTCGAGGCGACGATAGCTCTGGTGCGCTCGTTCACCGACGAAGCGGAAAAGGGGAAGATATACGAGGGGACCGTCACCCGCATCGAGGACTACGGCGCCTTCGTCGAGGTCCTTCCGGGCGTCATCGGTCTGCTCCATGTCAGCCGCATCGCCGACCGCCGTATCGAAGATGTCCGCGATGTGCTCTCCATCGGCCAGAAGGTGCGCGTCATCTGCGTCGAGGTCGAGCCGGGCGGGAAGTTCCGTCTCAGCATGAAGCCGTCCGATTTCGAACGCGATTTCTCCGGTGAGAACGAAGAGGAGGAACCGCGCCGCGAGCGGCGTCCCGAACGCGACCGGCGCGACGGCGACCGCGATCGTTCCCGTGATCACAAGGGAGATCGCCGCGACGAGAGGTCTCCTCGTGACCGCAAACACCACGGCGATGCCAAGAAACACCCGAAAGTCGGTTGACGGCGTCGTTGTCAAGGTGACGGCTGCCGCCGGCCTCCCGTTACCCGCTTACCAGACCGACGGTTCGTCGGGCGCCGATGTGCGTGCCGCCGAGGATGTCGTCATTCCTGCGCACGGCTGGGGCGCCGTTCCGACGGGCCTTTTCTGCGAGATACCGGCGGGCTGGGAGTTGCAGGTCCGTTCGCGGTCGGGGCTCGCGCTTCGCGACGGTGTCTTCGTCCTCAATTCCCCCGGCACCGTTGACAGCGACTACCGTGGCGAGATAAAGGTCATCCTCGCCAACCTTTCGGGCAAAGAATTCGTCGTGAAAAAAGGCGACCGGATAGCCCAGCTCGTTCTCGCAAAGGTCGAAAGGGTGACCTTCGTGCCTGCGAAGGATCTTTCGGCGTCGAAACGCGGCGCCGGCGGTTTCGGGCATACGGGTCGTTAGCAAGAGGTTGTGCGATGCCCATTTACGAGTATGTATGTCAGTCGTGCGGCGCCGAAATCGAGATCACGCAAAAGATGAGCGATGCGCCGCTCACGACCTGTGAGCGATGCGGCGGCGGGCTGGTGAAAAAGGTGTCGCTCGGCGCGGTGATCACGAAAGAAACGGCGCCGCAGTGTCCCGCCGGGGCGAAGAGGTGCTGTCCCGGTTGTACGCACGATCACTAAGCAGTCGTCGCTTTTTCATTCTTTCGAAAGGAGTAACGCGTGGTGAGGCAGATCCTTGGCGTTGATATCGGCTCGGTGGCGGTCTCTCTGGCTCTCGTGAACGAAGAGGGAAAAGTCGTCTTTGCCGCCTATCGTCCCCACGAGGGAGCGATCCGCGCGACCCTGCGGAGTCTCCTGAATGAGATCGACATCGCCTCGGTCACGGCGGTCGCGGCGACCGCATCGGGGCCGGGGCTCCTGCGTGACGCGCCGCGATTCGATACGCAGGTCGCGATGATCGCGGCAGTGAGACGCTTCCATCCCACGGTCGGATCGCTTCTGTTCGTCGGCGGCGAGAATTTCGGTCTCGTCACCTTCAACGCCGAGGGCGAATACGAGAAGTTCCGCTCGAACTCCTCGTGCGCCGCCGGAACGGGCGGATTCCTTGACCAGCAGGCGCGGCGCCTCAATCTCAGGAGCGCCGCGGTGCTGAGCACCGTCGCCTTCTGCAGCGAGGGGCTCGCGCCGAAGATCGCGACGCGGTGCGCCGTCTTCGCCAAGACCGACCTCATCCATGCCCAGCAGGAGGGCTATTCCGTCGGGCAGATAAGCGATGGCCTCTGCGAAGGTCTTGCGAGGAACATCGTGGATACTTTAAGCCTCGACCGCGAACTGCGTCTGCCGCTCGTCCTTGCGGGCGGCGTCGCGCTCAACAAGGCGGTGGTGCGCCATCTTGCGCGGCTTACCGACGCCGAGCCGGTCGTCGGCGAGTATGCCCACCTCTATCCGGCGATCGGCGCGGCGCTTCTTTCCTCGGAGGAGGGTGCCGTGGTGCCGCTGCGCTGCGCTTCGTGGGACGATCTGTTCGTCGAGGAGCGCCGTGAGCGCGCCTACGGCTATCCGCCGCTCCGTTTAGAACTATCGCAGTATCCCGATTTCTCTTCGCAGGAGCATCGTCTCTTCGACCCGCCGAATGGCCCGGCACCGGTTGAAAGCGATCTTTACGAAACGCTCGCTCGGCAGGAGGAGGTCTATCTCGGCATAGACATCGGCTCGACGAGCACCAAGGCGGTGCTCACGCGCGGCGACGGAACGGTGCTCGCCGGATTCTACACCTACACCTCGGGACGGCCGCTCGGTGCGGTTCAGGCGATCTTCGCGGCGGCCGAGGAGATCGCGGCGCGGCACCGGAGCGCATTCTCGTTCCGCGGCGTCGGGACGACCGGTTCGGGACGCAAGTTCATCGGACGCATCATCGCCGCCGATCTCGTGGTGGACGAGATAACGGCGCATGCCCGGGCCGCCTACGAACTCAATCCGGCGGTGGACACCATCATCGAAATCGGCGGGCAGGACGCGAAGTTCACCACGATGAAGGAGGGGATGGTCACCCTTTCGGTCATGAACACCGTTTGCGCCGCGGGGACCGGCAGTTTCATCGAAGAGCAGGCGAAACGGCTCGGTGTCCCGCTTTCCGAATATGCCGACCGCGCGATCGGCAAGCCGGCGCCGGTCGCGAACGATCGGTGCACCGTGTTCATGGAACGCGATCTCACCACTTACCTCATGGAAGGGTACACGACCGACGAGGTGCTCGCGGCGGTGCTCCACGCGGTGCGCGAGAACTATCTTTCGAAGGTCGCGGTCGAGGCGCACATCGGAGAGGCCATCTGTTTCCAAGGGGCGACGGCGCGCAACAAAGCGCTCGTCGCAGCGTTCGAACAGAAGTTGAAAAAACCCATCTTCGTGTCGAAGTTCTGTCATCTCACCGGTGCGCTCGGATGCGCCCTCATCCTTGCCGAGAACAAGGTCAGCGCCTCTTCGTTCCGCGGCACGGGCATCTGGCGCGAGGAGATACCGCTCGAACACGAGGTGTGCGAACTCTGTCACAACCACTGCAAGATAACGAAGGTCACCGTGCAGGGAGAGACGGTCGCCTTCGGTTTCCTCTGCGGCCGCGACTACGACACGAAGCGCTATGTCGGTCCCGACCGCGCCGCCTACGATCTCAATCGCGCGCGGCGAACCGCGTTCCAGAAGCAGGCCAAGCCGAAGCAGCGGGCGGTGCCGCTGAAGGTCGGCATACCGAATGCCCTCTACCTTGCCGAGGAACTGCCGCTGTGGTGCTTCTTCTTCGCCGCTCTCGGCGTCGAGGTGGTCACGAGCGAGGCGGCGCCGGAACCGGTCAAGGAGGGGAAGCGCCTCTCGAACGCCGAGTTCTGTGCCCCGATGCAGGCGTTCTTCGGCCATGTCGCCTACCTCGCCGACAAGTGCGATCTCATCTTTCTTCCCGCCTCGTTCGAGGCGAAGGAGAAAGATCGCGAGGTGCGCCGCTTCTACTGCTACTACACGCAGTATGCCGCCGCGCTCGTCGCCGGTGCGGTTGATGAGCCGCTCCGCCGCCGTATCGTATCGCCGGTGGTGGACCATCATTCGTTCCAATCGAAGATAGAGTTGTTCCGCCTGCTCAAGCCGCATCTCAACCGCAACTACTGGGAGATATACAACGCCTATGAGAACGCGCGGTCGTTCTTCGAGGAGCGCAAGGGACGGCTCCGCAACATCTATGAACGCGAGACGACGGCGCGAAAAGGGAAAGATGTCTCCGTGGTGCTCCTCGGTCGTCCCTACACGGCGCTTCAGCCCTCGATGAATAAAGGCATTCCCGACATCTTCGCCCGTCTCGGCGTGCCGGCCTTTTCGCAGGACATGTTGCCGTACCGGAAGGAGGATCTCGCCGAGATAGATCCGCTTCTCAAGCGGCTCCACTGGAACTATGCGGCGAAGATACTCAAAGCGGCGCTCTTCGCGGCGCGCACACCGGGGCTTTACCCGGTCTATGTCACCTCGTTCAAATGCGCCCCCGACTCGTTCGCGCTCGAGTATTTCCGCCGCATCATGGAACGCCACGGAAAGCCGTATCTCATTCTCGAGGTGGACGAGCACGATTCGAGCGTCGGCTACGAGACGCGGATCGAGGCGGCCGTACGCGCGTTCCGCAATCACGCGGTGCGCGAGTCTGCGCCATCCCGCAAAAAGGAGGCGCTGCCGGTGGTCCCGGAGGTCGCGACGAAACTGCCTCAGCGCAGGACGCTCCTGTTCCCCTGCATGGATCCGTTCGTATCGAAGCTCTACGAAGCGGTCTTCATTAAAGAGGGTATCGACGCACGCATGGTGCCGCTCACCGAGCGCACGATCAAGCGGGGGCTTCGCAAGCATACCGGCCAGTGTCTGCCGGTCACCATCATCGCGCAAAGTTACGCCGACTACATCGAGGAACAGGGGCTCGATCCGGCGACGACCGCGGTGTGGATGTTCGAGAGCTACATCCCTTGCAACATCCCGATGTATCCGCATCTCATAAAGAGCCTTCTCGAATCCTACGGCGGCGGGATGGGAGAGGTCGCGGTCTATCTCGGCGAACTGACCATGGGGGACCTGTCGGTGCCGGCCTCGGTGGACACCTACTTCGCCAATCTCTTCGGCGGGATGCTCCGCAAGGCGGGGTGCCGGATACGGCCCTATGAGAAGCGGAAAGGGGAGACCGACCGAGTGCTCGCCGACGCACTGAGCCTCCTCTACAACACCTTCGTCGGCGGCGCCGACAAAGACGAGGCGGTCACCCGGATCGTCGGGCGCCTCAAAGCCATCGACACCGACCGGCCCAAAAGGCCCCCCAAGGTCGCCCACTTCGGCGACATGTACGCCCGCGACAACGATGTCTTCAATCAGCACCTTATCCGCTGTATCGAGGAATACGGCGGCGAAGCGGTGACGACGCCCTTCACCGAACTGGTCAAGCTGGCGTTGCCGGGTTACATCAAGCGCTGGTTCGCCGGCGGACACTACGGCGACATCCTCTTCGCCAAGACGGTCATGACGCTCGTTGGCCAACTCGAGAGATCCTACTATCGCCTCTTCGGCGAACTCTTCGACGAGCCGCTTGCGCTTCCCGAGGTCGATCACGACGCGGTGCTCAAGGAATTCCTCCTCACGCCCCAACACGCCGGCGAGTCGCTCGACAACCTCGTGAAGATAGCCGCCCTCGTCAAGCACTATCCCGACATCGCGCTCTTCGTGCAGGTGAATCCCGCCTTCTGCTGCGCCGGCATCGTGACCGAAGCGATGGTGCCCCGCATCGAACGGTTCTCCGGTATCCCCGTCGTCACGCTCAACTACGACGGCACCTCCAAGAACATCAACGAGAAGATACGCCCCTACATCCGCTACCCGCGAAGGCGGGGATAGGGAACGCCCCCGGCATCCTAAAAATTGACCCGCGTTTTTTGCCGGATAAAATGAGTTTCGGTTTTCATAAGGGGGTCTGTACGATGCGGCTGAAGGTGATGCTGGCGGC
>CAYNMQ010000077.1:0-4972 GCA_964398245.1 uncultured Spirochaetales bacterium
GGGTAGGAGCCGATTTTCAGCCGTATGTGGGCGCCGACATCCCCGGCATCATCGAAGGAGCCCACGCGGGAGCCGGCCTCGGCCTCCGTTTCCTGCGCCATGTCGAGCGGACCAAACTGCTTCTCCATCTCATCGAGATAACGCCGGCACGGCGCTCCCCCATCGAGGATATCGCCATACTCAACCGGGAACTCGCTCTTTTCAATAAAGACCTCGCCGCGAAAGAACAGATCTATGTGCTCACCAAGTGCGATCTCTACGGCCCCGATGAGGACGCGGCACGCAAAGAACGCGCATTGTTCCTCCGGGGGCACCCCTTCTTCGAGATAAGCGCCGTCACCGGGAAGGGGATAAAAGGACTTCTGCAGTTCGTCGGAGAAAAGGTCGCAGACTATAGAAAGGAAAAAGAACGCTAACGGCGCTCCGTCCGTTCGAGGAACTGCCTGATGAGACGACGGTCCTCGTCGGTAATGTCGAGGAACCGGATCCCCATGCCGGGAACCGGCGGCTGACGATCGGCCAGATCGGGGAAAAGAAGATATTTGTCTTCGGCGCGCGCCACCTCGCCGGTCACCCGAATCTCGCGTTCGGCGCCGGGCAGTGTAAAGCGCAACTCGAAACGCTCTCCCGGCTCCCAGAGCAACGAGGAGCGGACAAAGACCCCGCCCTCGCTGATGTCGCGGCTGTCGAACGACGCGGCGACATCGGTCCCCGATTCCCTGAGCCTCAACTTTATCGAGATGGGGGCTCGTTTGAACTGGCGCTGCTCGGCGATCATGGCGTTCGGAGAGGATTGTTGGCCTCATCAACGAAGATGATGTGCGGAGAGGGGAGCTCGCGTTCGCTTTCGGCGAGATAGCGATGGCTCGCCACGATGACGAGATCGCCACGGCTCACGAGACGCGCCGCCGCGCCGTTGACGCAAACCTCTCGCGCGCCGCGTTGCCCCGGGATCGCATAGGTCTCGAAACGCTCTCCGTTCGAGACATTCCACACATCCACGAATTCATAGGAGTGAATGTCAGCGAGATCCATGAGGTCCGGATCGAGCGTGATGCTCCCATGGTAATCGAGATTGGCGTCAGTCACCCGCAACCGGTGTATCTTCGATTTGAGCATCTTTCTGAACATACGCCGCTCCTCACTGGTAGCCGGCGCCATATTAGTCGGAAGCCCTCGCTTGTCAACCCCGAGACACGAAGATAGATAAAGGTTGACAACAAACCTTCGCTTCCGGTATGGTAACTACAGTTCCGTTGTTATAGGGATGTCGTTCCGCCATGCGACCCCGTGCCGCTCTAGCGCGTGTCCTGCGTGTTCTCTCGCTTGACCCCGCCACCATTCCTCTCTTCTATGCGCTTGCTCTCGCCCACATCGCCATGAAAGTCATGCTCGGGTTCAAACTGGCGATCGCTGATGGTGCCGGATTCATGAACCTGTTCACTCCGCCGTGGGTGCTTCTCATGACCGGTGGTGACATTGTCCTCGCCTATCTCCTCGCCCTCATCGCCAAGCCGATGGGCGTCTCGACCCGCCGTATTTATGAGTGGCTCGTATTCTTGGTGATGACGCTTTTTCTCATTACAAACTTCACGATCTATACCTACTATCGGACCTTTCTTACCTTCGGCCTCATCCTTTTCAATGGCGCCGGCGGCGGCGAACTGCTCAGTTATTTCACCGCGGCGATGAGCCCCTATATGGCCATCTTCCTCCTTGCGCTGGTCGGTTGTTTCTTTCTGCTCATCGGCCCCCTGTGCCGGACAATTCAACGCCACCGTCTCTGGAGCCCCCCTCTCATCCCCGGCTTGATGCTTCTCTACGGACTGGTGACCTGGCCAATGGTCGGCGATCTCTTAGGATTGCGATTGGAGCAAAAAGCTGAACTTATCCAGAATCCTCTTTTTCAATTGGCTCAAACAACGATCAAAGGCGTCCCTCTTCGTCATAACATAGAGCGGCAAGATATCCCCGAAGAGGCTTTTAGCCCCCCGACCTCCCCAATCGCCGGCCATTACCCATCTTGGGATGACGCGCCGGTGATACCGCACCTCGATATGCCCGACATCCTTGTCATTATGATAGAAGCGGTCGCTTATGATTATACCCCCTTCGGACGCCTTGGCATCAAAAATCTATCTTTTCTCAATCGGCTTGCTGAAGGGAGCATTCTCTTCACCAATTTCCGCACCGTATTCCCCGCCTCAAGCCGCAGTTTCCTCTCTTTCCTTTGCGGCGATTATCAAAACACTGGATTCTACACCATCACCAAAATGTACCCGAACTACGACTGCTCTTCGCTTCTCGATGTCTTGCGGACCAACGGTTATCGCACCGGCTTTTTTCAGGCAAATCGCATGTTCTTCGACAACTTCGACATCGCCGCATTCATGAAAGGATTCGCGGTACGAGAAGACTATTTTTCCCTCAAAGACCATGCTCGTAACAAGATAACCGCCACCACCCTCGCGGTCGAAGAGGAGGTGGTTATCGATCATCTTCTTGCGTTTCTCGACAAACAGAAGGGTGACCCAAGGCCCACTTTCGCGCTCTATTATCCCTTCTGGACCCACGCCCCTTACCATCTCCCTGACCGTGACATTTCGGCGCTTCCCGCGTTCGAGCGCTACCAACTGACTCAGTCTTATGTCAATGACGCGATCAATCATCTCTTCGACGAACTTGAACGACGCGGCCGTCTCGACACTACGCTCATCATTGTCACCGCCGATCATGGCGAAGGCTTTGGTTTCCATGGCAATTACAACCATCAAGGGCACCTCTGGGAAGAGGACATCAAGATCCCGCTCCTCATGAAGATCCCGGGGCTTTCAGGATTCCACCGAAATCCGCGCATCGGCACAATGGTCGACCTTTCCCCGACCATTACGGCGCTCATCGGCCTTTCAAATCCCCCCGAGTGGACGGGACAAAACTTGCTGGGTAATGATTACCAGCCGCGACCTCACCTCTTCTTCTCGCGACTTAAGATATTCGGCGACGGCATCCTCGACGGCAACTTGAAATTCGTCCGCTATCTCAACGAGGGACGACGCACCTATCTCTTTGATCTTGACCAAGACCCCGGCGAAGAACATAACCTCGCAACGGAGCATCCCGATCTCGTTGACCGCTACAGAGAACTCATTGATGCGTGGCTCCCATGGCACAGTTCCCGTTTCATGCGGCGATTGAAGACCGAACCTTGACATGCCGCCCGCACTTTTCTAGGATGGGGAACGGCGTTGCTATCGCCGTCTGTCTATGGAGGCATCCCATGAGATCGTTCCTATCGTTGTCCGCATTGTTGCTCACCTGTTCTTACCTGGTGGCGCAGGAGCCCGCCGTGAATGCCCCGGGGAACGGGGAAATCGCCGCCCCGTCGGCCGAGGAACCCGCCGCTCCTTCGCTTGAGGAACGGGTCAAGGCGCTCGAGGAGCGCGCGGCGAAAGCGGAGGCGGCTCAGGCGCAGCTGGCCGAAGAGAATAAACGGCTCTCTGAGGAACTTTCCCAGAAAAAGGACGACGAAGCGGCGCAGGAGGCATCGAAGAAAAAGGAAGAGAAACCGCCGCTCACTTTTCAGCCGTACGGCTTCATAGATCTCACCGGCTGGGCGAACGACGCGCAGTTCTTCGTGAATAACATGCCGCTCTATGTGGTTGACAAGAGCAAAAGCACCATCGGGCTCACCGCCCGCAGTTCGCGCATCGGAGTTGATGTCGGCTTTCCCCGTATCGAGGTCGTCTCTTTGACCGGAAAACTCGAGATAGATCTCGGCGCCACGCTGAGCGATTCGGGCACCGCCGAAAGTTCTCCGATGTTCCGCCTCCGTCACGCCTATACCGAACTGAGCAAGACTTGGAATACCACCACATTAGGCGCGAAGGCAGGACAGACTTGGGCAACGGCCACGCTGCTCGTATGGCCCGCTTTCATCAGCCAATCAATGGCATGGGGCATGGGAAACACTTGGCAACGAATGCCGCTCTTCGAGGTGTATGTCACCCAGAAGTTCGCCGAGACATTCGCTTTTACCGCACAGGTTGCCGCCGCACGCGCCATGACCGGTGCCTCAGCGAATCGTGCGAGTGCCGTTGAAATAAACATAGATGCCGGCGACGCATCCGACATCCCTCAGATACAGGGACAACTCTCTCTCAAGGGGACGATCCCTTCCGCCGGACTCAGCCTCTTCGCCGCCGCCGCCGGTGCATGGGGACGGGAGAAATACAAAAGCGGAGTATATCTCAACAAGAAAGACATCAAATATGTCGGCAAAACGGTGGATGTGGGCTACGCCGCCGGGGCGCTTCGGATCACGCATCAATATGCCGAGATCGCCGGCAAATTCTGGTGGGGACAGAATGTGGATGTCTTCGGCTATTATGGCGGCGCCCTCATCACTGAGGATGTCAATGCGACCACCAAACGGGTTCTCGACAGCCAGCGAGCCCTCGGCTGGTGGGCACAGCTCACGATGAAGCCGCTCAAGGAACTCGCGATCCATGTGGGCTACGGATCCGAGGATCCTGACGAGAAGCAGAAAGGGGCGTCGCCGGTATACTACGAAAACGATTCCCTTTGGGTCGCCGCCTACTATACCCTCTTCGACCGTCTTGTTCTCGGATTCCAATGGACCCAACTGCAAACAAAGGACCTCAAGCAGTCGGATGGGTCACGCACCTCGCAGACGGGAAATTCCCTCATGGGGAACATTCGTCTTCTTTTCTGATCGCGCGCGATAAAAAAGGGGCCGCGACGGGCCCCTCATCACGGGGAAAAAACGGAAGAGCTACTTTTTGGCCTTCTTGGCCGGTTTCTTGGCCTTCTTGACCTTCTTCGCCTTCTTCACCTTCCTCGTTGCCTTGGCTGTACTCGTCCTCTGCGCTGTCATCGGCGCTGTCATCCGAAGCTTCGGCAATGATGAGGAAATCCGACGCTGTGCTGAGATCATTTCAGGCTCCGGCAGGTC